>CAZUYO010000195.1:0-5580 GCA_964624725.1 uncultured Thermodesulfobacteriota bacterium | reverse complement strand
GTTGGGTGGGGCTCGCGGCGGGGGCGTTCCGGGCGGGGGTCCTCCTGCCGGTAGCGGGACCGGTGAGCGGGGTGCTCCTGGGCCTGATCTCCGGCCTGGGGCACCGGGCCGCCACGGAGGACCGCCAGCGCCGGCGGCTGCGCCGGATGTTCGCCCAGTACGTGTCGCCGGCGGTGCTGGAGGAGGTGGTGGAGCGGTTCGCCGAGGAGGCCGCACCGGGGACCGGCCGGAAGGAGGAACTCACGATCCTGTTCTCCGACATCCGGGGGTTCACCACGCTGGCCGAACGCATCGATCCCCAGCACGTGGTGGAGATGCTCAACACGTACCTGGGCGCCATGAGCGAGGTGATCTTCGAGCACGAAGGGACCATCGACAAGTTCATCGGCGACGCCATCATGTGTTTTTGGGGCGCACCGCTTCGGTGCGAGGACCACGCCAACCGGGGGGTGCGGTGTGCCCTGGGCATGCTGGAGCGTCTGCATGCCGTGAACCGGGAACTCGCCGACCGGGGGCTTCCAGGGGTGCGGATCGGAATCGGGCTGCACACCGGCACCGCGGTGTTGGGGAATATCGGCTCCGCGCGCCGCCTGGACTATACGGCCATCGGCGACGCGGTGAACCTGGCGTCCCGGCTCGAGGGGCTGACCAAGACCTACGGGTGTCCGGTCCTCCTGACCGAGAGCACCCATGCCCGCTTGCGGGGCGGCGCCGTGTGCGCCGTGGTGGATCGGGTCCGGGTGAAGGGCAAGACCGAGCCGATCCTGCTGTACCGCCCGCTTCCGGAAGGGGACGGTGCGGCGGAGGTGGCCGCGCGGTTTGAGGAGGCCTTCGAGGCGTATTCCCGCCAGGACTGGGGGCGGGCCGCCGCCCTTTACCGGCGGTTCCCGGAAGATCCGGTGGCCCGGTTGTTCCTGGAGCGCTGCCGCGCCTACCAGAAGGCCCCCCCCGGACCGGGCTGGGACGGCGTATGGACCATGACCCACAAATAGGGGGCCGGGGCTCAAGCGGGGACGCCGAGGATCCGAAACGGAGAGGGTACAGAGCCGTTTCTTGCGGAACCTGGGACTGGAGCGCCGGTGGAGGAACACGGGACAAACCGCTCACCGCCCTTGCGGGAGAACCGGCGCTGGCACGCAGGGCGTCGCACGGGAGGCGAACCATGAACCGTTGGATGGGGCTTGGGGCCGCCGGGGTACTGGCCCTCGTGGTGAGCGTGGCGGCCGCGGAATGGCGGTATGTGAAGAGCCAGCAGGTGAACCTGTGGGCGGAGCCGTCGTTTGGCGCCGCGGTGATCGGCCGGTTGAGCCGGGGCGACCGGGTCGAGGTGCTCGGCATCGAGGGGCGGTGGGCGCGGCTTCGGGCACAGGACGGCGAGGGGTGGGTCCCCCAGCTCGTTCTGGGCACCCGCCCGCCCGCGGCCGCGCCCGCGGCCTCGGCCGCGACGCCGACCGCTGTTCCCGGGGCGAGGCGCCGGGCTTCGGCCGTGGTGGGCACGGGAGCCACCCGGGGGGTTCGCGGCGACACGGGACGCGAGAGGCTGGAGAGCCTGGAGGCGCCGGACTATGAGGCGCTGGAACAGTGGGAGCGGGAAACCGTGTCCGCCGAGGACCTGGACGCGTTCGCGAGGGCCCTCCGGCAAGGAGATGCCCGATGAAGCCGATCGTGGCATGGATCCTGGCCGGTCTGCTCGGCCTTTGCGTGTGGCAACCGGCCTGGGCCGGCCCGGCCGACTGCCGTCGGCGGGCGTGCGACGAGGTGGTCGACGGCCCGACGGCGGCGGATGTCGAGGTGGAGGTGAGGGTGGGGCGGGAGGTGGCCGCCCGCATCCTGCGCCGCCACCCGCGGGTGCCGGATCCCGCACTGCAGGGGTACGTGCAGCGGGTGGGGCTCTCGGTCGCCGCGTTCGCCCCGCGGGGCGACCTGACCTTCCGGTTCGCGGTGATCGACTCCGACGCGGTCAACGCCTACTCCACGCCGGGGGGATACGTGATGGTGACCCGGGGGGCGATGGGGGCCATGGAGGACGAGGCCGAGCTGGCCGGCGTGTTGGCCCACGAGATCGGCCACGTGGTGGCCGGGCACGTGGCGCGGGATCTTCGGCTTGTCGGGAAGGACCAGGGCCTTTGGAACAGCCTGCTTCGCATCGTGGGCGGGGCGGGCGGCGCCGGGGAGGCGGCGCTCCGGCAGGCCGCCGACGCCGTGATGGACCGGGTGTTCCGCAAGGGGTACCGGGTCGAGGAGGAGCTGGAGGCCGATCGGCTGGCGGTGCCGCTCCTGGCCGCCGCCGGGTACGACACCGGGGGGCTCGGCCGGTTTCTGGCCCGGGCGGAGGCCGCGGAGGCGTCGTCGGAGGCGCGCACCCACCCGGTTCCGGCGGAGCGGTTGGCGGAGCTCGACCGCCTCCGGGCCGAATGGGGGGGACCCACCACGGGGTACCGGGGCGAAGGGAGGTTTCACGACCATGTTCGGTAATCGAAACGGCGCGCGGCTGGTGGCGCTCGGGTTGCTCTTCGCATCCGGCGTGGCCCGGGCCGACGGGAACCACTACGTGAACGTGCTCGTGGGCGAGCGGGCGGCCGGCATGGGGGGCGCCTACACCGGGGTCGCCGACGACGCCGCCGGCATCTACTACAACCCCGCGGGCATCGCGTTCGCCACGGAGACCTCGCTTTCGGCCAGCATGAACGCGTACCGCACGGTGAAGACGAGCTACGAGGGCACGGTGCTGGGGGGGAAGGGGTGGGACCGGGAGTCCTCGTCCCTTCTGCCCAACTTCTTCGGACTCACCCACCCCGTCGGCCCCGGGGTGGCCGGGTTCGCCTATGCGGTGCCGGACTCGGTGAGCACCGACCAGGACCAGGTGTTCGAGAACCTCCCGTCCTCGATCCCCGGGGTCACGGTGGACCGGCACCGGATCAATTTCAACGAGCAGGACACGATCACCCTGTTCGGCCCGTCCTACGGCCTTTCTCTCGGGGACCGCGTCTCGGTGGGAGCCACGCTGTTTGGTCACCGCCGCACGGTGGAGTTCATTTTGAGCCAGCTCGTCGAGCTCTCCGACGGGCGGGACCAGGTGTCGAGCACCTACCTCGACGTGGACGAATGGGGGATCCGCCCGGTGCTGGGCGCGATGATCTCGTTGACCGACCGGCTGGCCCTGGGGTTGAGCGGGGCGCGCACCTGGGTCCTCTCCTCGGACGCCCGGGCCCAGGCCACGAAGAAATCCATTGATACCGATGCGGTGACCGAGAACGTGGTGGATTCCGAGGACCACCGCCGATACCCCTGGGAGGCTCGCTTCGGTCTCGCCTGGTTTCCCAACGAGCGGTTCCTGTGGGCCGTGGACGCGACCTACCATGCGGCCACCCGGGACCCGGCCTTCGGGGACCGGGAGGCCACCTGGAACGCCGCCACCGGAGTGGAATGGTTCCCCAGCCCCGTCTGGGCCCTGCGGGCCGGGGTGTTCACCGATCGGGCGAACACGCCCGAGATCCGCTCGGGCCGCACCGACCAGCTCGAACACGTGGACCGGTACGGAGGGACCCTGAGCGTGACCCGGTTCCGCCGGGGGGCGTCCCTCACGTTCGGCCTGGTGTACACCCGGGGCACCGGCGAGGCCCAGCTCGTGGGGGGCTCCACGGCCGTCCAGGACGTGGAGGAGACCTCGCTCACGGCCTTCCTCGCGGCGTCGTACCGCAACTGAGGGGATCGTGAACGTCCGCGCCCGGCTCCGGCGGCTCGTGGAGGTCACGACCGCCCTCTCCACCGAGACGGACCTGGAGGCGCTCCTGGACCGGGTGCTGGGGTGCGCCCGGGAGTTGACCGGCGCGGACGCGGGCACCGTATATACGCTGGAAGAGGGCGCCCTCCACCCGAGGGTCATCCACAACGACACGCTGGGCCTGCGGCTCCGGGCGGGCGAGGCCGAGGACCGCCTCGGGCCCGTGGAGGTCCGGCCCGACAACGTCTCGGGGTACGCGGCGCTCCACGCCCGCACCGTGCACGTGCCCGACGTCTACGGGAGCGACGCCTTCGACTTCCGGGGGCCCCGCCGCTACGACGCCCAGACCGGGTACCGGTCCCGATCGATGCTCGTCGTGCCGCTCACGGAGCCCGGCAGGCGGGTGATCGGGGTGCTCCAGCTCCTGAACGCCTTGGATCCCGCCACGGGCGAGCCCGGCGCCTTCCATCCGGAGGACGCGGAGCTCGTGGAGGCCTTCGCGTCGGGAGCCGCGGCGGCGCTCCGGAACGCGCGGCTCGTGGCGGAGCTGCGGGCCACCTTGGAGGGCCTGGTGCGGGCCCTGGGCGTCGCGATCGACGCGAAATCACGCCATACGGGGAACCATGTGCAGCGGGTGGCCGAGCTCAACGTGGGGCTCGCCCGGGCGATCCAGGACGCCTCCGAGGGCCCCCTCGCCGGGGTGCGGTTCAGCGACGAGGAGCTCGAAGAGATCCGGATGGCGGGCTGGCTCCACGACATCGGGAAGGTCACCACGCCGGTGTACGTGATGGACAAGGCCACCCGGCTCCAGGGGTTTTGGGATCGCCTGGACACGATCCGGGAGCGGTTCGCGGCCCGGGAGGCCGTGCTCCGGGAGCGGCTCGAGCGGGGTGTGGACCCCGAGGAAACCCGGGCCGCCCTCGAGAGGCTTCGCGAGGACCTGGCCTTCGTGGAAGGGGCGAACCGCCCGGGTCCCCCCATGCGGCCCGAGGAGGAGGCCCGGCTTCGGCGCATCGCCGGCGAGACCTACGGGACGGGGTGCGAGGGCCCGCTGCTCACCGCCGAGGAAATCCGGATCCTGGCCACGAGCCGGGGGAGCCTGACCCCGGAGGAGATGGACCGCATGCGGGAGCACGTGGTGTGGACCGCGCGGATCCTGGGCCAGATCCCGTTTCCCGCCCACCTCTCCCGGGTCCCGGAGATCGCCGCGCTTCACCACGAGCGCCTCGACGGGAGCGGCTATCCGGAGGGCCGGCGCGAGGGAGAGATCCCGTTGGCGGCCCGGATCCTCGCCGCCGTGGACGTGTTCGAGGCCCTGACCGCCTCGGACCGGCCCTACAAACCGCCCCTGCCGCGGGAGAAGGTGGTGGGGATTCTGCGCGGAGCCGCCCGGGACGGCGAACTCGACCCCGACGTGGTCGAGGCCCTGCTGGCCTGGCAGGGCTACGCCTAACCCTCCACCAGCCGCTCCGTCGTTTCGGCGAGGCGTTTCGCCAGGTCGCGGGCCATCCGCAGGGCGAGCTGGGGCGTACGGCCGAAAAAGTCCTCCAAGGACGCCGCCGGAACCACCAGGGCGCGCACCTCCGTCACCGCGGTCACCGTGGCGGACCGCGGTTCGCCGAGGAGCGACGACATCTCGCCGAAGTAGGCCCCCGGTTCGGAGATCTCCGCCACCTCCCACCCGGAGCGGCTCACCCGCACGGTGCCCGAGAGGAGCACGTAGAGGTCCTGGCCCTCCTCCCCCTCCCGAAAGATCACGGTTCCCGGCTCGTACGTGCTTTCCTTGACACTCATGGGGTCGCCTCCTCGAACAGGAGCGAGAGGTCCACGGCCCGGGCCGAGTGGGTGAGGGCCCC
>CAZUYO010000194.1:0-5625 GCA_964624725.1 uncultured Thermodesulfobacteriota bacterium | reverse complement strand
TGCCGCAACGTACAGGCCGATTTCTAAGGATCTGAGCCGTGGCCGACATCGCCGTTGATCTCGGGAACTACAACACGCTGATCACCTTCCGGGAGGGCGACACCCGGTACCGGGGGCTCCTGCGGGGCGTGGCCCGTCAGGTCCGGGAGGTGCCCGGGACCCTGTTCGTGCCATCGCTCGTCCACTTCGGCCGCCAGGTGCTCCTGGGCGAGGAGGTCCTGCACGCCGGGGTGTACGGCGACGACGCCACGTTTCGCGATCTCAAGGACCACATTCTCCACCCCACGCCCGTGGCCCGGAAGGTGGGGGACCGGCGCATCACCCACAAGGAGGCCGCGGCCGCGTTCCTGCGGGGCGTGCTCGAGCGGTTGGCCGGGGAGCTCGACGAGGGGATCCACGCCGTGCTCCTGTTCCCCTCGGCGGACGGGGAGTCGTTCCGGGAGTGGCTGCGGGGGGCCGACCTGGGGCCCGTGCGGTCGGTCACCCTGGTGGACGAGGACACGGCGCTGGCGCTGGGGTACGGCCTCAATCTCTTCACCGACGACCTGGTGCTCGTGTTCGATTTCGGGTTCTCCGCCGTGCGGTTGCGGGTGGTGCAGTTCCACTGGATGGGCCGCGAGGGCTACGCGCCCCCCGTGGTAAAGGCGTCGGTCAGCGTGCCGGTGGGCACGGCCGATCTCAAGCAGAAGATCCTTCGGGAGCTCCACGCCGACGACGTGGGGAAACCCCTCCCCTCGTTCTATTGGAAAAAGTTCGTGCTCCACGAGGCCGACGCCCACACCTGGCGCCGGGAGGAGTTCCGGCGGATCCTGGAACGGGAGAATCTGGCGGCCCAGGTCCAGCGGGCCATCGACCGGGTCCTGGAGGAGGCCCGGTTGGGCGGCGTGGATCCGGGGCAGATCCGAAAGGTGCTCCTCCTGGGCGGCGGAACCCGGATCCCGGTGGTGCGCCGGGTGCTCGACGAGAACTTCGGCGACCGGGTGCTGGGCCACGAGCCCGAGCTCGCCCCGGGGCGGGGGGCGCTGTTGTTCCTCTCGGACAGCCCCGTGGACGACATGGTCCGGGAAACCTACTCGCTCCAGGTCCGGGATCCCATCACCGGCCAGTACCACTACCCGGTGGTGGTGGAGCGGTTCACCCGGTATCCCACCCGCAACCCCACGGCCCGGTACATCGTGAACACCTTCTACGACGGCCAGTACGAGCTCCACCTCCGGGTGTATCGCTCGGCCGGCGGTGGGCCCCGGGCCGAGGCCCGGGAGATCCTCTACGGCGACGACGGCCGGATCAGCTTCGTGGCCTCCCAGGAGGACGAGACCCACGAGCCGGCCATGGACGCGCCGCTGGTCATCCCCGTGCACCCGCCGGGCCGGGTGGGAGAGCGGCGGTTTCTGTTGGAGTTCAAGGTGGACGCCCGCAAACGCCTCACCGTCACCGTGAAGGACCTGCGCGAGGAGAAGGTGATTTGGGAGGACCGGCCCCTGATCGAACTCCGGTAGCCGACCCCGGGGCCGCCCGGCGCCTGGCCAAGGCCCAGATCGCGGTGGGCGTGCCCGCGCTCCTGGTGGTGGCGGCCGGGCTGTTCCTGGTCTGGCAGCTCAAGGGGGGGCTCGCGGCCGCCGTGGTCGCCGGGTTCCTCGTGCCGGTGGTGGCGGTGTTCGGGGTGTACTTCTGGCTCGCCTGGCGCCGGCTGCGCCGCGGCGGGAAGACCGGGAAAGGGGGCGCGCCGCCCGTGCCAGGAGCCAGTGGACAGAAGGCAGAGGACAGGGGGAGCTCTGACATCCGACGTCTGAACTCTGATCCCTGATACGGAAGCCGCTCCTACAGGGCGGGATCGGCGACGACGCAGGGATCCCGAATGCTTTGGGCCGCCGAGCCGCCAAGCTGCCCCGCCGCCCAGCGGAAGTCGCCTTGAATCTCCGGTGGGCCGCGAGGCGGCCTGCTCGCGGCGCAAGAACGTTCCGTTCCTGGCGACACGGCGGACCGCGGCGGCCTGGACCACGGGACCGGGGACCGAAGACCGGTGACCGTGGACCGAAGTTGGTGGACGGCTATCCCCTCCAGTACCGCACCGGCCCCACGTCCACGTGGACGAACTCCCGGTACGAGCCCACCCCCCCGACCCGAAGGCGCTGGGCGGCGCGCCGCAGGTCGCGCAGGCGCACCCCCGGGAGCCGCACGTCGGCCGCCATGCCCCGCAGGTGGTAGCTCCGGCGGGCCACCCCGTGGCCCTTGCGGCGCAGCAGTTCGTTGTAGCGGGGCGAGCGGTAGCCCGACACGAGCTCGTAGGGTTCGCCCGGCCGGCCCAGGGCCACCTGGACGCGGTCGAGCAGGTCGAACAGTTCGGGGGCGATGGGGTGGACCTCCCCCGTGTAGTGGCAGCGGAACAGGCGGGTCAGTTCCTCCACGCCCTCCGCGATCCAACCCCCGCCGTCCCGGTAGCGCACCCGGCAGCGCTCGCCCGTGTGCACGTTGCACACGGCCAGAACGCCGGTGGGCTCCGGCCCCGCGGCCGCCTGCGCGGTCCCGTTTCCCCACCCCGGCACGGCGAGCGCCGCGCAGGCCAGGGCGATCCGGCCCAGGGCTTCCCTTCGGTTCATGGACCCGTCCTTCGGTCGTCGGTTTTCGGTCGCCGGTTACGGGGGCCGGGCGCCCAGTGCGCGCGGCCCGATCGGGCGGGGATGATAACGGTTCTAAATCGGGGGGACAAGCGGTTTGGTCAACGCCCTTCGATTCCGCACCCTTCGAACCACGGCCTGAGTTCGTCCAGGGTTTCTTGGATCGACCAGGGGACGGCCTTCGCCAGCAGGTCGAGCAGGACCACGGCGTTCACGGCGGCGTCGCCCCGGGTGGCCGCGCGGAGGCGCTCGGCCAGGCAGCGGTTCACCTCCTGCACCCGCCGGTACACCCGTTCGAGCCCGGCCAGGTCCGGATCGGGGGGGAGCCCGGCCAGGTGCCGGGCCAGAAGGTACGAGCCCACGGCCCGGAACACGGTCTCCTCCTCGGTGGCAAGCGGCAGGTGGAACCGGGCCATGGGGCGAAACGGGGCGAGGTGGGGACACCCGCTCGAGGGGAGCACGAGGCCGATGAGCGATCCCAGGGCCCGCTGGAGCGTCGTCCGGGCCCGGACCGTGCGCTCCGGGGTTTCCACCGTGAGATCCACGGGCTCGTGGGAGGTTCGGCCGTCGGCGAGTCCCAGGAGGGGCGAAAGGCTCACCGCCGCCGGGCAATGGGGGGTTGCCCCGGGGTCCAGGGGGCATCCCGGACAGCGCAGGCGGTCCAGGGCGGCCCAGGCCGGCGCGCCCTCGGGCGCCGGCGCGGGCCCACCCCGGGCAACCTCCACGGAAACCTCGCGGCCGTCCTCGAACCGAAACCCGTAGCGGATGGTGGCGTCCATGCGGGCCTACGGAAAGCGTTTTCCACCCCGGGTTGTTCCCAAACGGTAGCACTTTCTTGAAAGGGCCTGGGAACCCGGGGTATAGTCGCGACGGATCTCTTCCATTTTCCCATTACGGGGTTCGATGGGGGTCGGGATGCTCGTTCTGACACGGAAGGTTGACGAATCCATCATGATCGGGGACTCCGTCGAGGTGAAGGTGCTCGGCATCGACGGCGGCGCCGTCAAGTTGGGCATCCAGGCGCCCCGGGAGATCCCCGTCCACCGCAAGGAGATCTACGAGGAGATCCGGCGCGAGAACCTGGCCGCCTCCCAGGGAGGGGCGGTGGATCCCGACCGGCTGAAGGGCCTCCTCCGGAGCAAGGGTTAGCCCTCAGCGCACCGTCAGCACCGAGCAGGGGGCGGTGCGGCGCACCCGTTCCCCCACGCTCTCGAAGGCCAGGTGCTGCAGGAGGTGCTGGCCCCGGGTTTCGGGCCTCTCGCCCACCACGATCAGGTCCGCCCCGCACGAGGCCGCGTACCGCACGATCTCCTCGGCCGGCCGCCCGGTGAGGACCGCCCGCACCAGCCGTACCCCCTCGAGCGCCTCCCCCCGCAGGAAATCGTCGAGCCGCCGCCGGGCCTTGCGCGTCGCCCGCTCGCACAGGCGCGCCCTGGAGGCCTCGTCCACCTTCACGAAAAACACCGACCGCAGATCCGGCTGGCAGGCCACGTGCACCAGGTGGAGCTCGGCCCCGAGGTCCCGTGCCAGGGTAAGCGCCCTGCGCAGGGCCCGTTTCGAGCCCGGGCTGAAATCGGTGGTGGCCACGATGCGCCGGAACGCCGGCTCGTGGCCGGGCGCCCGGACGTCCAGGGGGTCGACGGTCATGGCGGTGCCTCCTCGGGCGCCCGCCCCCGCTGCTCGGCCCGTTTCTTCTCCCACCAGGCGAGGCGCTTGGCGATCTCCCGCTCGAACCCGAACCGGCCCGGCCGGAAGTAGCGGCGTCCCGCCAGGGCGTCGGGCAGGTAGGTCTGGGCGACCACGGCGTCGGGATGGTCGTGGGGGTAGAGGTAGTCCTTGCCGTGGCCCATCTCCCGGGCGAGCCGGGTGGGGGCGTTCCGGAGGTGGAGGGGCACGGGAAGGTTCCCGTGTTCGCGCACGTCCTTCCGGGCCCGCAGGTAGGCCGCGTACGAGGCGTTCGACTTGGGGGCGGTGGCGAGGTACACGGCCGCCTGGGCGAGCGGGATCCAGCCCTCGGGCATCCCCACGAAGTGGACGGCGTCCTTGGCGGCCAGCGCGATCCGAAGGGCCTCGGGATCGGCGTTCCCCACGTCCTCGCTGGCGAAGATCACGAGCCGCCGGGCGATGAAGAGCGGGTCCTCCCCGGCCTCCACCATACGGGCGAGCCAGTACAGGGCCGCGTCGGGGTCCGAGCCCCGGAGGCTCTTGATCAGCGCGCTCACCACGTCGTAGTGCCAGTCGCCCCGGGTGTCGTGGTAGAGGGTGGGGCTCTGGAGGAGCTGGGCCAGCCCCTCCCGGGTCACCCGGACCGGGCCGTCGGGCGGCCGCGTCGCCAGGGCGGCCGCCTCCAGGAGATTCAGGGCCCGGCGGGCATCCCCCTGGGCCGCCCGCAGGAGGAGTTCTTCGGCCTCCGGGTCGAGCTCCACGCCGGGCAGCCCCCGGTCGGCATCGTTCAGGGCCCGATGCACGATGGTCCGGAGTTCCTCGTCCCCGAGGGGTTCGAGCCGAACGACCAGGAGCCGGGAGAGGAGGGGGGAGACCACCTGGAACGACGGGTTTTCGGTGGTGGCGCCCACCAGGGTGACGGTGCCGGCCTCCACGTGGGGCAGGAGCGCGTCCTGCTGGGCCTTGTTGAACCGGTGGATCTCGTCGAGGAAAAGCAGCGTCGCCCGGCCGCCCTCCCGGGCCTCGACGGCCCGGGTCACCACCTGGCGCACCTCCTTGACCCCGCTTTCCACGGCCGAGAGTTTTTCGAACCGGTACCCGGTGAGCGAGGCGAAAAGGTGCGCCAGCGTGGTCTTGCCGCTGCCCGGGGGGCCCCACAGGAGAAGCGACGGCAGAACCCCGGCCTCCAGGGTCGCCCGGAGGGGCCGGCCCGGGGCCAGGAGGTGGTCCTGGCCCACCACCTCGTCGAGGCTGCGGGGCCGCATCCGGTCGGCCAGGGGGGCTCTCGGCTTCGTTTCCCGGGATTTCATGGTTTGTTAGAATAACGGCTTCGCGGCGGGGA
>CAZUYO010000193.1:0-5650 GCA_964624725.1 uncultured Thermodesulfobacteriota bacterium | reverse complement strand
GGCGTGGTGAGGGCGCGGCGAGGTAAGGGGCCGCGCCCGGCTCTCCACCAGCCCCCCACCCGCGGGTTTCCGTAGCAAGGACGGGGATCGGATAACACTTTCGCTGGTCTCGGTGACCGCCGGAGTGATAGGCGATCCGCTCCCTTTCCCGGGGGGCGGCCGCCCGGCTGCCCGGCCGCCAAGCCGCCTAGTGCCCTGGTTCGCACGTTCCCGCATACCCGCTGGGGTGGGGATGGGGGCCCCTCCTTCGCTGAACGGCCTCGCGGGGGCCGCCTCGGCGCGGTCCGCGGCGGCGCGTGAGGGCACGCGCCGCGGCCGCTCCCCTGGCGCCGGGCGGCCCGGGCCGCTCGGCCGTCGCGCTTCGTCGGAACCCCCATCCCCACCGCAGGAACGGAGTTAGGTTCTTGCGGAACGGAACATCGGCTACTTGATCCCCAGCATCCCCTTCTTGAGGTCGGCGTCGGCCGGGGCGTCACCGAGCCAGATGAGCCACAGGGCCTCCATGAAGTCCCTGCCCTCGATCGTGCCCTTGATCTCCCCGCCGATCTCCACCTGGGTGCCCTTGCCCGGCAGGTAGGTCAGGGAGACGGCCTGCCCCTCCTCCACCTCCTCGGGGAACAGGGAGAGGAACCGGTCGATCCGGGGCCGCAGGGCGTCGAGCCGCTCCTGGGCCGCCTTGAAGAACCCGTCCTCGAACGCCTCCTTGAGCTTGTCGGCCCCCACGTCGCGCAGGAAGTGCATGGTGATCCGCTTGGGCTCGTCGGCCCGGGCCGCCTGGTTGCCGTCGGAGGTCGGGGTGGCGAGATAAAGGGCCCCCACGTACACCTTGAAGAAGAACTTCTTCCGGAGCCCCAGGCCCTGGAGCTTGAGGGTCTGGCCCTCCACGGTCACCGTGTCGGGCAGCGACACGCCCGCAAGCTCGGCGGCGAACGCGGCGGGCGCGAGGAGGGCGAGGCACAGGACAAGGGCGAGGGCACGGCGCATGGGGGTCCTCCTTTCACCGGAAGGCACGCATCTTGTAATGTAGCACCCGCTGGCCCGGCCGGCGCGTGCTTCCGGCGGGCCGCTCGGTGAGTGTTCACCAGATCGCGGTTTCTTTTCAACCAGCAAGCGGGAGATGGGAGGATCGGCCATGGCGGAGAACCTGGTGCTCGTGGAGGTTTC
Source organism: uncultured Thermodesulfobacteriota bacterium (assembly GCA_964624725.1). Taxonomy (GTDB): domain Bacteria; phylum Desulfobacterota; class Deferrisomatia; order Deferrisomatales; family Deferrisomataceae; genus Deferrisoma. The sequence continues at coordinate 4,486 of CAZUYO010000193.1, read as the reverse complement.
GGACGGCATCGCCACGCTCACGATCAACCGGCCCAAGGCCCTGAACGCCCTGAACGGCGCGGTGGTGGCCGAGTTGGAGGCGGCGTTCGACCAGGCCGTGACCCGGCCCGACGTGAAGGCCCTGGTGATCCAGGGGGCGGGCGACAAGGCCTTCGTGGCCGGCGCGGACATCAAGTTCTTCATCGACAACATCGAGGCCGGCCGGATCGACGACATCGCGGCCTTCGCCCGCAAGGGCCAGAAGGTGCTGCGAAAGATCGAGAAGAGCCCCAAGCCGGTCATCGCCAAGGTGGACGGCCTGGCCCTGGGGGGCGGCACCGAACTCGCCATCGCCTGCGCCGCCATCGTGGCCACCGACCGGGCCACCTTCGGTTTGCCCGAGACCGGGATCGGCATCTTCCCGGGCCTGGGGGGAACCCAGCGCACGGCCCGGATCGTGGGCAAGGAGCTCGGGAAGTACCTGGTGCTCACCGGGCAGTTCCTCGACGGCAAGACGGCCCATGAGATCGGGCTGGCCGGGTACTTCGCCCCGGCGGCCGAGGCCGATGCCTTCATCCGGGACCTGGTGGAAAAGGGCGAGATCCGAGACAAGTACGCCCCCAAGCAGGTGCCGGCGGGGTGGGAGCCCGTGGCCGAGGCGTTTTCCGACGCCCACATCGCCGAAGTCCTGGCCGGCAAGGCCCCCAACGCCGACGAGCGGGTGGCCGCCGCCGTGAAGGCCGTGTCGCGAAAGGCTCCGCTCGCGGTCCAGGTGGCGAACCGGATCATTGACGAGGGCCTGGGCAAGGCCCTGGACGAGGCCCTGGAGCTCGAGCTTTCGGAGCTCCCGGCGATCTTCGCCACCAAAGACGCCCTGGTGGGATTGAAAAGCGTCGTCGAGAAGTCCCGCCCCGCGTTCACGGGCGAATAGAGGGGCCGTCGACGCACGGCTTTCCAGCTTCCTAGCTTTCTAGCTTCCCAGCTTTCAAGCCGAGAGAACCATGCCCGAGATCAAGCCGTTTCGCGCCCAGAAGCGCATGAAGGAACTCATGGCCGGCCACTTCCGCGACGTGGCCGCGGCGGCCAAGGACCCCAACGAAAAGGTGGCCTGGTGCACCAGCGTGGGGCCGGCCGAGCTGCTGCACAGCTTCGGGTTCCACGTGTACTACCCCGAGAACCACGGGGCCATGCTGGGGGCCACCCGGTCGGCCGAAAAGTACATCCCGCTCGCCAACGCGGTGGGCTACAGCCCCGACATCTGCAGCTACCTCACCTCCGACATCGGGGCCTTCCTGGCCGGCGAAACCCCGCTCCAGCGGGCCTACGGGCTCGAGGGGGTGCCCCGGCCCGACGTGCTCGTGTACAACACGAACCAGTGCCGCGACGTGCAGGACTGGTTCTCGTTCTACGGCCGCCACTTCGGGGTGCCGGTGATCGGGGTGAACTCGCCCACGGGCGTCACCGAGGTCACCGGGGCCCACGTGGGCGCCATGGTGGCCCAGTACAAGGCCCTCATCCCCACCCTGGAGGAGGTGTCGGGCCGGCGGTTCGACCTGGACCGGTTCCGGGAGGTCATGCGGCTCTCGGCCCAGACCTCCCGGCTCTGGAAGGAGTGCCTGTGGCAGGCGAGCCACCGGCCGAGCCCGCTTACCTTCTTCGACGCCTGCATCCTCATGGGCCCGGCCGTGGTGCTCCGGGGTACCCCCGAGGCCGTGGCGTTCTACGAGGAGCTCCTCGCGGAGCTCAAGGAGCGGGTGGCCCAGGGCGTGGCCGCGGTGGAGGGCGAGCGCCACCGGCTCTACTGGGAGGGCATGCCCGTGTGGGGCAAGCTCCGGGACCTCGCGCTCTTCTTCCAGGAGCTCCGGACCGCCGTGGTCGTGAGCACCTACTGTAACTCCTGGGTGTTCGACGCCTTCGACCCGGACGAGCCCTTCGAGAGCATGGCCCGGGCCTACCTGGAGCTTTTCATCGTGCGCTCCGACGCGGCCAAGGAGGAGATCATGGCCCGGCTGCTCCGGGAGTTCCAGGTGGACGGCGTGGTCTATCACGACGCCAAGACCTGCCCCCACAACTCCAACACCCGCTACGGGCTGCCCCAGCGGCTCAAGGAGAAGACCGGGGTGCCGTTCATCATCATCTACGGCGATCTGAACGACCTCAGGTGCTTCTCGGAGGAGCAGGCCAAAACGAACATCGAGGCGTTCATCGAGCAGCTCGGGCCCGCCCGGGCCGTGGGGGGCTAGGCCCATGGCCGCCCACGTGCTGGGGCTCGACCTGGGGTCGTCCTGGTCCAAGGCGGTGCTCCTGGACCCCGGGGGCCGGGTGGCGGCCCGGGCCCTGCGGCGCACCGGCATCCGGTTCGAGGAGGCGGCCGCGGCGCTCCGGGACGAGGTCTTGGCCAAGGCCGGGGTGCCGGAGGTGGCCTGCACCGTGGCCACGGGCTACGGCCGGCGCAACGTGCCCTTTGCCGACGCCCGGCGCACCGAGATCTCGTGCCACGCCAAGGGGGCGTACCACTTCTTCCCCCGGGAGATGGACGTGGTGGACATCGGGGGGCAGGACAACAAGATCATCCACGTGCGCCGCGACGGCACGGTGGCCAACTTCCTCATGAACCGGAAGTGCGCGGCCGGCACGGGGGCGTTCGTGGAGGAGATCGCCCACCGGCTCGACATCCCCCTGGAGCGGATCGAGGCCCTGGCCGAGGGGGCCACCCGCGACATCACCCTGGCCTCGTTTTGCACCGTGTTCTCGGCCACCGAGGTGATCAAGCTGATCCGCGAGGGCGAGGAGCCCGAAAACCTCTGCCGGGGCATCTTCAACTCGGTGATCGCCCGGGTGGTGGAGATGGGGCCCCTGGGGGAGTTCATCGTGATGAGCGGGGGGGTGGTGGCGGCGTTCCCGATCGTGGCGAAACTCATGGCCGAGCGCACCGGGGCCCGGGTCGAGGTGCCCCCCGATCCCCAGTTCCTGGGCGCCTTCGGCGCGGCCCTGGTGGCCCGCGAGGAGTTGGGCGCGGACCCATGAGCCAAGACGCGGTTCCCTTCGAGATCGGGCCGATCCGGCCCCCGAGCGAGGCGGGCAGCTACCTGCTGCGCCTCACCCGCAACTGCCCCTGGAACCGGTGCCGGTTCTGCCGCACCTACAAGCGCCACAAGTTCGGCCTGCGGCCGGTGGAGGAGATCGAGGCCCAGATCGACGAGATGGCCCGCATCCGCGACCGGCTCCGGGCCGAGATGGGCTCCGACGGCCCCCGGGCCCTGGTGGCCCGCGGGCTCGTGACCACCGAGGCCGAGTGGATGGTGGCGAACGCGCTGGCCCACGGCGGCCGCACGGCGTTCCTGCAGGACGCCGACTCCCTGGTCATGAAGCCCGAGAACCTCCGGCGGGTGCTCGCTCGGTTCCGGGAGAAGTTCCCCGAGGTCGAGCGGATCACCACCTATGCCCGGTCGCGCACCGTGGCCCGGCTGCCGGTGGAGGTGCTGCGCTCCTACGGCGAACTCGGGCTCACCCGGATCCACATCGGCATGGAGACCGGCCACGACCCGCTCCTGGAACTCATCAAGAAGGGCGCGACGAGCGAGATCCACATCAAGGCCGGCCGCAGGGTGAAGGAGGCGGGGCTGGAACTCAGCGAGTACATCATCCCCGGGCTCGGCGGCCGCGAGATGAGCGAGGGCCACGCCCTCGACTCGGCCCGGGTGCTCAACGCCATCGACCCCGATTTCATCCGGCTGCGCACCCTGACCCTGGGCCCCAAGATCGACCTCTGGCAGGAGTTCCACGGGCCCGAGGCCCGGCTCACCCGCCAGACCGACGCCGAGATCGTGGCCGAGATCCGGCGGTTCATCGAGGCCCTAGAGGGCATCCAGAGCCGGCTCGTGAGCGACCACATCATGAACCTCCTGGGCGACCTGGAGGGCCAGCTCCCCGAGGAGAAGGAGGCCCTGCTGGCCCGGTGCGACGCGTTCCTCAACCTCGACCCGGGGGAGCAGCGGCTCTACCAGGTGGCCCGCCGGGCCGGGCTCGTGAACGGGCTCGCCGACCTCGAGATCCCCGAGATCCGCGCCCGGGCCGAGGCGATCCTGGCCGAGGTGGTGCGCTCCTACGGCCCCGACCGGATCGAAGACGCCTGCCGGGACATGATGCTCAGGTTTGTGTGAGAAAGGCTGGGAAGCTAGGAAGCTGGGAAGCTAGGAGGCTAGGAGGCTGGGAGGCCGACCCTCCTTTGTCCCAACGGCTGAGCCCGCTCTTCCCACCCGCCTCGTTCCGCACGCCAGACCCGGAAAGGCGGGGCCCATCCGATCCCGATCCGGGGGCCGTCGGCGTACCGATCGGGTCCTGTCCTCTGAATTCCGAACTCTGGCCCCGGAGACGGGGGAGAGGGCCGGGGTGAGGGGGGGTAGCGTTCCAGCTTTCCAGCCTTCTAGCCTTCCAGCCACGAAGTGACCCCCATGCGCATCGACTTCTTCGAAGTGAAGGGCCCCCGGTGGGACCTGGCCCTGTG
>CAZUYO010000192.1:0-5708 GCA_964624725.1 uncultured Thermodesulfobacteriota bacterium | reverse complement strand
TCCCTGTACCCGCACCCCTTGCGGGGGCAGCGCACGGTGATCCCGCCCTTCCCGGTCTTCTCCACCAGGAACGGGTGCCCGCAGTCGGGGCACTCCCGGGGGATCGGCCGGTCCCACAGGGCGTAGGTGCACGCGGGGTAGCGGTTGCAGGAGTAGAAGGTGCGGCCCCGCTTGCTCTGTTTCTCCACGAGCTCGCCGTCGCACCCCTCCTGGGGGCAGGGCACCCCCGTGCCCACGGGGGAGGTGTATTTGCAGTCCGGGTATTTCGTGCACGACACGAACCGGCCGAACCGGCCCCTGCGGATCACCAGGTCGGCCCCGCACTCCGGGCAGCTCTCGCCCGTGGGCTCGCCCTCGATCACCCGGATACCGCCGTCGGCGGTGCGCTCGAACTCCTTCGTGTTGCGGCACTCGGGGTACCCGGAGCAGGCCAGGAAGAACCCGTTGCGGCCCCAGCGGATCACCATGGGCTTCCCGCACCGCTCGCAGGCGATGTCGGTGGGCTCCTCCCGGCGCTTCACGTCCTCCATCTGCTCCCGGGCCCGCTCGAGGCTGTGGGCGAAGGGGGCGTAGAAGTTCTTGAGGAGCTCCCGCCAGTCGCGCTTCCCCTCCTCGACGTGGTCGAGCTCGGCCTCCATCTGGGCCGTGAACCCCACGTCCATGACCTGGGGGAAGTTGGCCACCAGGAGGTCGTTTACCAGGATCCCCAGGTCGGTGGGCACGAACCGCCGGTCCTTCATCTCCACGTAGCCCCGGTCGCGGAGCGTGGAGAGGATCTGGGCGTAGGTGCTCGGCCGGCCGATGCCCTTGTCCTCGAGCTCCTTGACCAGGGTCGACTCGGTGAACCGGGGGGGCGGTTGGGTGAACTTCTGCTGGAGATCGATGGTGCGGCAGGCCAGCGTTTCCCCCTCGGCCAACGGGGGCAGCTTGCCCTCGGGGGCCAGGCCGTTCGACGGCTCGTCGTCGGTGCCCTCCACGTAGACCGCCATGAACCCCGGGAACTTCAGGACCTCCCCCGAGGCCCGAAACTCGTACGGGCCGGCCTCGATCGTGAACACGGTCTCGTCGAACACGGCCGGCACCATCTGGCACGCCACGAACCGGTCCCACACGAGCTTGTAGAGCCGGAAGAGATCGTCATCCAGGAACCGCCGGACCCGCTCCGGGGTGTACTCCATCGAGGTGGGCCGGATCGCCTCGTGGGCGTCCTGGGCCCCCTTTTTCGTCTTGTACACCACCGGCTTTGCGGGCAGGTACTCGGGTCCGTAGGCGTTCCGGATGTGGTCGCGGCAGGCGGCCACGGCGTCGTCGGAAAGCCGGGTGGAGTCGGTTCGCATGTAGGTGATGAGACCCACCGGCTGCCCCTCGACGTCCACCCCCTCGTAGAGCCGCTGGGCCAGGGTCATGGTCCTTCGGGCCGAGAACCGGAACTTCCGGAAGGCCTCCCGCTGGAGGGTGGAGGTGATGAACGGCGGAGCCGGGCCCCGGCGCTTCTCCTTTCGCTCCACCTTGGCCAGGCGGAAGGAGGCGCCCTCCAGCCTCTGCCGGATGGCCCGGGCCTCCTCGGCGGTGCCCACCCGGACCTTCCTGCCGTCGGCCTTCCACAACCGGGCCCGGAACGGGGGCGGCGCGGAGCCCTCGAGGAGCGCCTCGATGTTCCAGTACTCCTCCGGCACGAAGGCCTGGATCTCCCGCTCCCGCTCCACCACGAGCCGGAGGGCCACCGACTGGACCCGGCCGGCCGAGAGCCCCCGGCGCACCTTCTCCCACAGGATCGGGCTGATCTGGTAGCCCACGAGGCGGTCGAGGATGCGCCGGGCCTGCTGGGCGTTGTACCGGTTGGGGTCGAGCTGGCCGGGTTTCTCGAGGGCCCGTTTGACCCCCTTTTTGGTGATCTCGTGGATCATGACCCGGTAGATCGGCTTCTCGCCCCGCTTGGGCCGGATCTCCTCGGCGATGTGCCAGGCGATGGCCTCGCCCTCCCGGTCGGGGTCGGGGGCCAGGTAGATCACGTCGGCGCTCTTGGCGGCCTGCTTGAGGCGCTGGACCACCTTGCCCTTCCCGCGGATCACCCCGTACTGGGGGGTGAACCCGTTCTCCACGTCCACCCCGAGCTGGCTCTTGGGCAGGTCCTTGATGTGCCCGACGCTGGCCTCCACCTGGAAGTCCTTGCCCAGGTACCCCTTGAGGGTTCGGGCCTTGGCCGGGCTCTCCACGATCAACAGTGCTTTTCCCATGTCGGTCCTTGTCTTCGGGGGCCGCCCAGGGCCGTCCCGTCAATGGCGCACGCGGTCCAACCGGTCTTCCAGCACCGCTTGGACCACGGCTTCGTCCACCCCCGGCCGGCTCAGAAGCGCCAACCCCACGAGCACCCGGGCCTCCTCCAGCCCGATCTCGGGCAGGTCGAGGCTCAACGCCCGCTCCAGCACCACCTCCCGGAGAGCGGCGTCCACCACGCCGGCCCGTTCGAGCCGCAGGAGGAACCCCCAGGCCTCGGGGGTCACGCGCAGCGCCTCCTCGGCCGAGGGCACCCGCACGGCGGCTCCGGGCTCCACCACCACCGACGCCCCCCGGGTCCGGAGATTGCGCAGCCACAGGAGGGCCCGTTCCACGTCGTCTTCCTCGAATCCCACGTCGAGGAGCTCGTCGCGCATCTCCTCCGGGTCCCGGGCGGCCGCCCGGGCCGTGCCGTAGCGCTGGGTGATATAGGCCACCACGTCGAACACGCGTCCTCGCATGGTCAACCTCGGTCTTCGGTCGTCGGTCTGCGGTCGCCGGCCGCCCCCGGCGGCCCGCCCTTCCGCGCCGCGGGCGCCGGCCGGAAGCCGGCGGCAGGTCCGCTATCGCCCGGCGGGCCGCGAGTACCGGCGGCCGGGCCACTCCTCGGCCAGGCCCGCGAGCACGAGCTCCATGAGCCCCGCGGCCACCTCGGCCGCCGGAAGGCCCAGGCGTTCCTGGATCCGGTCGATGTGGACCGGCTCGGGGCCCAGGGCCTCCCAGAGGGGCCGGAGCTCCGGCCGGACGTCCCGCGCCGGCACGGGGTCCTCCCCTGCGGGGGGCGCCGCGGCCCACGGCCCGAGCTCCCGCAGGATGTCGTCGGCCCCCTCGGCGAGCTTCGCGCCCTGGCGCAGGAGCTCGTGGGTGCCCCGGGTGGTCCGGAGCCCCGGCACGCCGGGAACGGCGAACACCTCCCGCCCCTGCTCCAGCGCGAGCCCCGCGGTGATGAGGGAGCCGCTGCCCGGGGCCGCCTCGACCACCACCACCCCGAGGCTGAGCCCGCTGATGACCCGGTTGCGGCGGGGGAAGTGGCCGGGCCGCGCCGGGGTTCCCAACGCGAACTCGCTCAGGGCGAGGCCGGCCGCCCGGATCCGGTCGGCCAGGTCCTGGGCCCACCCGGGGGGCACGTGGTCGAGCCCCCAGCCGAACACGGCCACGGTCGGCCCCCCGGCCGCAAGCGCCCCCTCGTGGGCGGCGCTGTCGATGCCCCGGGCCATGCCGCTCACCACCACCACGCCCCGCTCCGCGAGCTCCCGCCCCAGCCGCCGGGCAAACCGCAAGCCATGCTCGCTCGCCCTTCGGCTCCCCACCACGGCCACGGCCGGCCGCTCCCCGGGGTCCAGGGGGCCGGCCGCGAACAGGACCGAGGGCGGGTCCGGGATCTGGGCGAGGCGCGGGGGGTATCCGGGCTGGCCGTAGATCAAGATATCCACGCCCAGGCGCCGTGCCCAGGCCACCTGGGCCTCGGCCCACGGCCGGTGGCGGCCGGCCTGGGCGAGACGCTCCGCGAGACGGGGGGTGGCGCCGCAGCGCTCACCGAGCTCGGCGGCCGACGCCCGCAGCACCCGGCCGGGCTGCCCGAAGGCGTCCACCAGGCGCCGGAAGGCCCGATCGCCCACGCCCGGGGCGCTCCGCAGGACCAAGGCCTCAACGGCCGCCCCGTCGTCCCACACCCGTTCCATCGCCCGCCCCTCCCGGCGGAAGGATCGCGAACTTTAGACCAAGCCGTTCGTCGAACACAAATCCGTGCGGCCCGGCCGGAATCACAACATCGACACGGGGTCCATGTCGAGGGTGACCCGCACGTCTCCCCCCTCGGGAAGGCCGCCGGCCCGGAGCCGGGCCAGGAGCGCCGTGAGCGGCCGGGGATCGGGGCCCGGCGCCCGCAGGAGCACCTGGAACCGCCACCGGCCCCGGAGCCGCTCCAGGGGCGCCGGGGCGGGGCCCAGCACCTCGACCCCCCAGCGCCGTCCCCCCTCCCGGGCTGCCCGGGCGATGGCCCGGGCCGCGGCCCCGGCGGCTTCCTCCCCCGGCGCCGACACCCCCACCAGCGCGAGCCGCCGGAACGGAGGGTACCCGGCGATGCGGCGGGCCTCCAGTTCGGCTTCGAGAAACCCCTCCCGGTCCCCGGCGGCCACCGCCCGGAACACGGGGTGGTCGGGGCTTCGGGTCTGGAGAAACGCGGTCCCGGGCCGGTCCTCCCGGCCGGCGCGCCCCACCACCTGGACCAGGAGCTGGAACGAGCGCTCGCCGGCGCGGAAATCGGGGAAATGGAGCCCCACGTCGGCGTCCACCACCCCCACCACGGTGAGCCGCGGGAAATGGTGCCCCTTCGCGAGCATCTGGGTCCCCACCAGGATGTCGAGGTCGCCCCGGCGGAAGGCCTCGAGCACCGCCCGGCCGCCGTCCGCGCGCACCGCGTCCCGGTCGAACCGCGCCACCCGCGCCCCCGGCCAGCGGGCCTGGGCGGCCTCCACCACCCGCTGGGTGCCGGCCCCCACGGGCGATAGCCCCGGGCTCGAGCAGCCGGGGCAGGCGTCGGGCACGGGCCTTCGGGCGCCGCAGTAGTGGCAAAGAAGCACCCCGCCCCCGGGCCGCCGGTGCAGGGTGAGGCTCACGGCGCACCGGGTGCACCGCACGGGCTCCCCGCAGCCCCCGCACACGAGCACCGGGCTAAAGCCCCGGCGGTTCAGAAAGAGAACCGCCTGCTCCCCCCGCTCCAGGGCCCGCCCCACCGCCCGGGCCAGGGGATCGGAGATCAGGGTGCGCCGCCCGCGCCGGCGGTCCTCCTGCCGCAGGTCCACCACCCGGATCTCCGGCTCCCGGGCGTCTCCCACCCGCCGGGGCAGCCCGTGCCAGGCGTACCGGCCCTCCCGGCACTGCCACAGGGTCTCCACGTCGGGGGTGGCCGACCCGAGGATCGCGACCGCCCCGCACAGCCGGGCCCGGTACAGGGCCACGTGCTTCGCGTGGTACCGGAGCCCGTCTTCCTGTTTGTAGGCCGGATCGTGCTCCTCGTCCACCACCACGAGGCCGAGGTCCGCCACCGGCGCGAACACGGCCGAGCGGGCGCCGAGGGCCAGGCGCACCTCGCCCCGACGAAGCCGGTCCCACTGGAGCGCCCGCTCCCGTTGCCCCAGGCCGCTGTGCAACAGCGCCACCCGGTCGGCGAACCGCGAGCAGATCCGGCCCAGGAACTGGGGCGTGAGCCCGATCTCGGGCACCAGGAAGAGGACCCCCATCCCCCGGGCGAGCGCCTCCTCGGCCGCCCGCAGGTACACCTCGGTCTTGCCGCTCCCGGTCACCCCCTGGAGCACCAGGGGCCGGAACGCCCGGGCGTCCAGGGCCCCGCGGACCCAGTCGATCGCGTCCGACTGCTCGGGGGTGGGGGCCGGCGCCCCGGCCGTCTCCCCCAGGGCCCAGCCCCCCGG
>CAZUYO010000191.1:0-5713 GCA_964624725.1 uncultured Thermodesulfobacteriota bacterium | reverse complement strand
ACAAGAATGGATCAAAAATGAAGGGAGGTCGGATGAGGCGCTAAAGTCGGGCGCGGGGAGGGTCGAGTATTTACGTTGGGTGTGCGGAAATGGCCTGTGCCCAGCCGGCACGGACCCAGCATCGGAGGGAATCCCGAATGATTTCGAACATTCTCACCGAAGTGGGAACGAACGAGTTGGAAGTGGTGGAGTTCCTTGTGGATGGGACGGCCTACGCGATCAACGTAGCGAAGGTGCGCGAGATCGTGAACCCCGGGCCCACCACGCCCCTTCCGGAGGCCCATGCGTGCGTGATGGGCCTTTTCCGTAACCGTGACGAGGTGTTTCCCCTGATCGACCTCGGGGCCTGGCTGGGCGTGGCGTCGCCCCACGACACCCGCCGCAGCAAGGTGATCGTCTGCGAGTTCAACCGGCGGCGGGTCGGGCTCTGGGTTCACGGGGTGAGCCGGATCCATCGCTTGAGCTGGGCCGACATGGAGCCTTTGTCCGGCACGACGCTCACCGGGTCGCGCGCGGTGGTGGGGCTCCTTCGCCTCGGCGAGAACCGCGAGCGGCTGGTTCTCATGCTCGATTTCGAGCGGATCACCTCCGAGGTGTTGCCGGAGGACGAGGCCGAGGCCCGAACCGCTCCGGACGAGCGTCGCCGGGGCCGGCGCATCCTGGTGGCCGAGGACTCGGCCATGGTGCGAAAGCTCCTCGTGGACCGCCTGGGAGGCGCCGGGTACCGGGTGGCGGCGGTGCCGGACGGGCAGGCCGCGTGGGAGGCCCTGGAGGCGCAGGCCCCGCCGGACCTCGTGATCACCGATATCGAGATGCCCCGAATGGACGGGCACCACCTGCTCAAGCGCATCCGGGAACATGAGGCCCTGGGGGATCTCCCGGTGGTGCTCTACTCCTCCATGATCCACGAGGAGATGCGGCGGAAGGGGGAGGCCCTGGGGGCCACGGCCCAGTTGTGCAAGCCGGACCTGCCCCATCTCGTGGAGGCGGTGGACCGGATCCTGTTCGAGTGACGCGGGGTACCCCGCGCGAGGCAAAAACGGGTTGGGGGCGCCGGGGGAGGGCGCCCCTTTTTTGTACGAACGTTGTTCTAAAAGGGAGGTTTTCTCCATGCGGATCGGCATCCAGGCCAAGGTGTGCGGGTTTCTGGTGATCGTGCTCGCGCTCGCCTTCGGGGCGAGCGCGTGGGTGAGCACGGCGGGGTCCACCCGGGCCCTGGAGGCCCTCGGCGAAAAGAGCGCGAGGGCCCTGGAGGCCGCCGGCGTCGCCCGGGCCCGAAGCGTGTTCTCGAGCCTGGAGGCCGGCACCAAGGGCTCGGTGGAGCGCGGCGAGATGGACGTATTCGAGGAACTCCTGTCCGACCTCGGCAAGGTGGAGGGCGTGGTGGAGGTGGGGCTCACCGACCCCGAGGGCAAGATCGCCTACGCGAGCCGCGCGGAGTCGGTGGACCGGGCCATCGACGCCGAGGCGTTCCGAAAGGCCGCGGCGGCGAAGGAGCCTGTGGAGATCCCCGAGGGCGCCGAGATCACCGTGATCCGGGCTCACCGGTACGAGGAGCGGTGCCTCGAATGCCACGACGGGGTGAAGCCCGGGGACCTGGCCGGGGCGCTCTACGTGCGGTTCAGCGTGGCCGACGTGGCGAAGGCCCGGGAGGAGACGGCGGCCTTCGTGGCCGGGGCCCGGCGGGCCGGCATCCGGACCGGGGCGCTGGCGGGCCTCGCGGGGCTCGTGGCGGCCGGGCTTGGCACCTGGTTCCTCCAGGCGGGGCTCGTGACCCGGCGGATCCGGCGGTTCGTGGCCCTCCTCAAGGACATGGCCGAGGGGGAGGGGGAGCTCACGAAGCGACTGCCCCTCAACTACGTGGACTGCTCCAAGGCCAAGAACTGCGGCCACGACGAGTGCGTCTCGTTCGGCAAGCGGGAGGCCTGCTGGAGCCACGTGGGGTCCATGCAGCTCATCCGCGAAAAGATCCAGTGCCCGGCCGTGCTCTCGGGGAAGATCACCGACTGCTCCACCTGCGAGGTGTTCCACGCGGCCGAGCGGGACGAGTTCGACGAGCTGGCCAACTGGTTCAACATCTTTGCCGACAAGGTCCGGTACATGGTGGACCAGGTGAAGGCCTCGGCGGCCGAGATGGCGGCCGTGAGCGAGGAGCTCTCGGCCACCACCACCCAGATCGCCACGAGCAACGAGGAGGTGTCGCAGCAGACCCAGGCCCTGGCGGCGAGCGGCGAGGAGATGGGAGCCACGGTGCACGAGGTGGCCCGGAACGCCTCGGGGGTGGCCGAGGCCTCGGGCCGGGCCCGGGAGAAGGCCCTGGAGGCCGCCGGGAAGGTGCGCGAGACGGGGGCGGCCCTGGAGCGGATCGCCGAAGTGGTGGCCGGGGCCGGCCGGGTGGTGGAGGGCCTGGGGGCCGAGGCCGAGAAGATCGACGTGGTGATCCGCACCATCGAGGACATCGCGGACCAGACGAACCTCCTGGCCCTCAACGCGGCGATCGAGGCGGCCCGGGCGGGGGAGCACGGCCGGGGGTTCGCGGTGGTGGCCGACGAGGTGCGAAAGCTGGCCGAGAAGACCGTGAAGGCCACCCAGGAGATCGCCCACACCATCGCGGGAATCCAAGGGGAGACCCAGAAGGCCGTGGCGGCGATGGGCGAGGGGGTGCGGGAGGTGGAGGAGGGGAAGACCCAGGGGCAGGAGGCGGCCGGAGCCATGGCGGAGGTGGAGGCCGAGGCGTCGGGGGCGGCGGCCCAGGTGGAGCAGATCGCGGCGGCCACCGAGGAGCTCACGGCCACCATCGAGAACCTGGCGACGAACCTCGACCAGATCGCCCAGGGGGTGGGGGAGAACACCCGGGCCGGCGAGGAGATCGCCCGCACGGCCGAAACCGTGGCCCGGAAGGCCGACGAGCTGCGAAGCCTCACGGAACGGTTTCGCACGTAGGAGACCACCATGGTGTCACCCGAGCCGCAGGCCCGGGAACCGGCGGTTCCACCGCCGGACGCGCAGGCGGGGCCCGAGCCGGTGCGGGAGGCCGCCCGGGCCGCCGCCCGCTGGGCCTCTTGGCAAACGCTCCTCTCGGCGGGGATCCTCATCCTGGTCGTGGCCGGGTCCCTGGGGTGGAACCTCCGGGCCGAAGCCCGCCACGCCGAGGAACTGGCCTGGGTGGCCGCCCGCGGAGTGGCCGACACCGTGGTGGCCCTACGGGCATGGACGGCCGAACAGGGCGGCGTGTACGCCCCGGCCGGGCGGAAGTTGGCCCCCAACCCGTACCTCGACGTGCCCGACCGGGACGTGACCGACAGCCTGGGGCGGCGGCTCACGAAGGTGAACCCGGCGTACCTGACGCGGCTCGTGGCCGCGCGCCTTCCGCCATCGGCCGGGGTGCGGATCCGGCTGGTGAGCGACCGGCCCCTGCGGCCCCGGAACCGGCCCGAGGGGTGGGAGGTGGAGGCGTTGGCCGCGGTGTCGGCCGGCGGCCGCGACGACTGGGGCCGGGTGGCCGACGGGGCGGACGGCCGGCGGGAGTTCGAGTATCTGCGGCCGCTTTTCGTGGAACCCGGGTGCCTCACCTGCCACGCCAAGCAGGGCTACCGCGAGGGCGAACTGCGCGGCGGCCTCAGCATCGTGCTGGACTACGAGCCCTTCGCCGCCGGCCGGCGGGCACGTGCGCTCCGGCTGGTCGCGGGCCACGCCGTGGTGCTCGCGGCTGGGCTTTGCGCGGTGCTGTGGCTCGGGGCGCGGCTTCGGACCCGGGCGAAGGCCCTGGAGACCGCCCTGGGGCGGGTGCGGGTGCTGGAGGGGTTCCTGCCGATCTGCGCGGCCTGCAAGAAGATCCGGCAGGAGGGGGGCGATCCCGGGGATCCCGAGGCCTGGGTGCCCGTGGAGACCTACGTGATGGAGCGAAGCCACGCCCAGTTTAGCCACGGCCTGTGCCCGGAATGCCTGGAGCGGCTCTACCCGGAACTCCGCCCTGGCAAAGGAACGGACCAAAAGGGTTAAAGCGGGAGGTCGGAACGCGCGATACGTGTCAAACCGCACCTCGCGCCGGCGGGGGCACGAAACCCAACCCCTTTCACCCCATCCACAGGAGGGAGCCGATGCAGTGGGAAGCCAAGATGGCCACGGGAATCGCCAAGGTGGACGCCCAGCACAAGGAACTCATCCGCCAGGTGAACGATCTGATGGACGCGATGAAGGCCGGCAAGGGCCGCCAAATCATCGGCGACGTGCTGGCGTTCCTGGGGAAGTACGCCGTGGAGCACTTCGCCACCGAGGAGGCCCTGATGCAGCGGCACGGCTACCCGGGCTACGCCGAGCACAGGGCGATCCACGAGGCGTTCAAGAAGGACTTCGGGGCGCTCGCGGCCGAGTACGACCGGAACCCCGAGAAGCTGTCTCTCACGATTCAGGTGCAGCGCCGCGTGCTCGATTGGCTCCGGGACCACATCCTGGGAATCGACCAGAAGCTCGGCGCGTTCCTGCGGGAGAAGGGCGTGGCGTAGCGCCGCCGACGCCGGGGGAACCGCCGTGTCTCTGACCTGGATCGTCCCGCCGCTCCTGGGTTCCCTTCTCCTCGTAGGCGTTTACTGGTACCTGTTCGTCCGGTACCGGGAACCGTTCCTCGGGGTCTGGACCTGGGGCTGGGTCCTCTACACGCTGCGATTCGCCGCCCTGGTCCCGGTGGCGCTGGGGGCGGCCGGCCCGGGCTGGAGGTTGGCCAACCAGATGTTCGCCCTGTGGAGCGGGGTGCTGCTCCTTCGGGGCGTGCGGGAGTTCCAGGGGAAGCGGCTGGCCCGGGGCTGGGTCGTGACGGGCGCGGGGCTTTCGGCCTGGGTCGCCGCGGGCCCCGCGCTCTCGGTGCCGTTTGCGGTCTACACGCTCCCCACGTTCGCGTTTTTGGGCTTCGTGAACTGGCAGGCCGGCCGGGCGCTGCTCTCGAAACGGGGACGGCTCGCCGGCGCGGAAGGGCCGGCCCGCCTCACGGGGACCGCCTTTCTCCTATGGGCAATCCACAAATGGGACTACCCGTTCCTGGCCCGGCTGCCCTGGGCCGCGCCGTGGGGGTACGCCCTGGGGGCGGTGCTCGGGTTCGCCACGGCGGTGGGGCTTCTCGTGACCCACCTCGAGCGGGAACGGAACCGGGCCGAGCGGAACCGGCTGTTTCTGCGGGGGGTCCTGGACGCCATCCCGGACCGGGTCGCCGTTCTCGATCCGGAACTGCGGGTCCTCGACGCGAACCGGGCCGCCGACATCCATCCGGAACGGGACAAGGGGGTCCGCTGTAGCGGCGTCCGGGGCGGCTCCGCACCCTCGTGCGACGACGGGGACCGCGTGGTGGCCGCGGCACTGGAGCAGGGGGTGACGACGCGGGCGACGCGCCGCGGTGCGGACGAGAACGGCCGGCCCGTCGTCTGGGACGTCTCCGCCGCGCCGCTTCGGGACGGCGCCGGGCGGCTCCTTGGCGCCGTGCGGGTGGCCCGGGACGTCACCGAACGGGAACTCCTGACGGAGCAGGTTTCCCGCGTCGCGGCGGAGTGGGCGGCGACCTTTGACGCGGTCCCCGACCTGATCGTCGTGACCGACGGGGCGGGGCTCATCCGGAGGGCGAACCGGGGTCTGGCGAGCCGGTTGGGAAAGCACCCCCGGGATCTCGTGGGGCGCACGCTCGACGAGGCAGGTCTGGCCGGCTTGGCGGACGTTTCCCTCGTTC
>CAZUYO010000190.1:0-5817 GCA_964624725.1 uncultured Thermodesulfobacteriota bacterium | reverse complement strand
TGGTGCGCGCGAGAGGATTCGAACCCCTGACCTGCGGATCCGTAGTCCGCCGCTCTATCCAACTGAGCTACGCGCGCAAACTCCTTTGCATCACTGGGCTTTCACGAAGTCCTTGAGCAGAATCCCGTAGCGCTCGTGCTCGAAGGGGTGCGCCTCGGGGTACATGCTGAAGAGCCACCCGGAGAAGATCTCCTGGCCGTTCTCCTTCACCACGAGCCGGGCGGCCGGGTTCTCGGTCTCGTTGGACTTGGACGTGATGGTTCCGCCGCCCATGGTGAACGAGGGCAGGAAGCTTTCCACGGTGATCTCCAAGGGGCCCACCGTGGCCGTCTCGCCCACGTTGACCGTGATCTCCTCGGTCTTGTTCTCCTGCTTGTCCGTAATCTCCAGGACCACCGCCTTCCAGGTGGCCTTCACGTCGTCGGGCACCACGATCTGGCGCTGGGCCGGGGCTCCCATGGAACCGTGCCCCTCCGGGGCGGCCGGCTGGGCCTCGTGGGACGCGGACGCCTCCACCTTCTGGGCCGGCGCCTCGGCCTGGGGGGCGGGTTCCTCGGACTTGGAGCACGCGCCGAGCGCCAGGGCCGCCAGGAGCATCACCAGGATCTTCGCCCGCATCCTCAACTCCTCACCAAAAAGACGGAAAGGGAGTGGCGGAGAGGGGGGGATTCGAACCCCCGGTACCCTTGTGGGGTACACACGATTTCCAGTCGTGCACCTTCGGCCAGCTCGGTCACCTCTCCGTTCGTCCAAACAAAAACATGGCGGAGAGGGAGGGATTCGAACCCTCGGTAGGGGGGAACCCTACACTGGTTTAGCAAACCAGCGCCTTCAGCCTCTCGGCCACCTCTCCGACCCACGAAGACGGGCATTCTACTGAGCGCCCCGTTTCCGGTCAAGCGATATGTGCCGTCCTTCACTCCCCGTGAAGGGCGTGGCAGTCGCGGCACGGCTTCCCCTCGGCGTGGGCCCCGGCTCGATCCGTGTGGCACGGCACGCAGGCCACGGTGTCGGGTTTCCCGAGCCCGCGGTCCGGGTCCGGGTGCACCGTGTGGCACCATTCGCACGAGGAGGCGAAAAGCCCCC
Source organism: uncultured Thermodesulfobacteriota bacterium (assembly GCA_964624725.1). Classification (GTDB taxonomy): domain Bacteria; phylum Desulfobacterota; class Deferrisomatia; order Deferrisomatales; family Deferrisomataceae; genus Deferrisoma. The sequence continues at coordinate 4,731 of CAZUYO010000190.1, read as the reverse complement.
GGTGGGGCCCCTCGGGCACCCGGACGCCCAGATGACATCCCCGGCAGCGCACCGTGGCCCGCGCCCCCTCCCGGTGGGGCGGGTGGCAGGAGGTGCACCGGTTGTTCTGGATCAAGGTGCGGTGGGGAAGCGTCACGTCCTCGGTCTTCTCGGTGTGACAGGCGTGGCACATGCCGTTGCCCGCCGGGCGGAAATGGCACGCCGTGCAGGCACGGCCCGCCGCCCCGTATGCCCCGTCGTGCCGCCCCCGCTCCCCGGGCAGCACGAAATGGCAGGCCAGGCAAAACACCTCGTTCGAGGGGCGGATCAGGGCGGGCTCGGGCGAGGCGTGGGGCGCGTGGCAGTTGAGGCAGGGCGTCTCCTCGTGCTCGAGCCCTCCCCCCGTCACCTCATGGCATTCCAGGCACAAACTCGCCCTCCGGACCGCCAACCCCCACTGCCGGCCGGGCCCCTGCCGGTGGCACACCCGGCAGTCCTTCTCCAAGGCGGGGTGGACCGAGGAGGGCGGAGCAGCTTCGGGTGCGTAGGTCACCGCGACGGGGGTGCCCCCCACCTCGACCCGGTTCTCCCCCGGACGCCAGGCCACCTCGACCCGGAACACCCCCTCCCCGGCCCAGGCGACCCGGACCCTCCCGTTCACCCGCACGGGGACCGACGAGGTGTTCGGATCGGGCTCGTACCCGATCACGACCCCCTCGCGGGTCGCCGTGACGAACCCGTCCGGCGGAAACACCACGACCGGCGCCGCCGCGGCGACCGCGGCCCATCCCAAGCCCAACAGCCCGAGCGCAACCGCCCTCCCCATGCTGACCCTCCCCGCGCGCGTCCGCCCGGCTTGACGTCTGCCGCGGCGGTTGTAGGGTTCCCCCCCTTCGTTGCCCCGTGATTCCGTTTCGAACAAGGAGATGTGCCATGAGCATCGACACCGTGCAAGAGGCCCTGCGGTCCCTGATCCCGCTGGCCACCACCTACGGCCTCCAGGCCCTGGGGGCGATCGTCATCCTGATCGTGGGGAAGGTCGCGGCGGGCATCGCTGCGAACCTGTCCGAACGGGGCCTCACCCGCGCCAAGGTGGACAAGGCCCTCGTGGGGTTCCTGGGGAGCCTCGTGCGCTACGGGGTGCTCACCTTCGCGGTGATCGCCGCCCTGGCCAACTTCGGCATCCAGACCACGTCGTTCGTCACCGTGCTGGGCGCCGCCGGCCTGGCGGTGGGCCTGGCCCTGCAGGGGAGCCTGTCGAACTTCGCGGCCGGTGTGCTGATTCTGCTCTTCCGCCCCTTCGGCCTGGGGGATTTCGTGGAGGCGGGCGGGGTGGCCGGGGCGGTCCAGCAGATCGGCATCCTGACCACGGTGCTCACGAGCCCCGACAACAAGAAGATCATCGTCCCCAACAGCCAGATCATGGGCGGCACGATCGTGAACTACTCGGCCAACGACACCCGCCGCGTGGACCTCACGGTCGGCGTGGGGTACGGGGACGACCTGGGCAAGGCCAAGGCCGTTCTGGAGAAGATCGTGCAGGACCACCCGAAGGTCCTCCCGGATCCGGCCCCCGTGATCGAGGTGGCCGAGCTCGGGGACTCGTCGGTGAACTTCGTGGTCCGGCCCTGGGTGAAAACCCCGGACTACTGGGAGGTCTATTTCGATCTCAACCGCACGATCAAGGAGACCTTCGACCGGGAAGGCGTCTCGATCCCGTTCCCCCAGCGGGACGTGCATCTCTACAACGAGACCTCGGGCTAGCCCGGACGAACGGCGCCCCCGCCGCCCCCACGGGGGGGCGACGGGGGCGCGCCATGCCGGACCAACAGGGAATCAGCTCCCGCCGTACTGGGCCCGGAGGGTCTTCTTGTCGATCTTGCCGACGCTCGTTTTCGCGATGGCCTCCACGAACTCCACCCGCTCGGGCACGGCGTAGCGGGAGATGATCCCCTTCTCGGCGTACCCCTGGAGAAACGCGCGGATCTCGTCGGCCGTGAGTTTGCCCTCGAACCCGGGCTTCGGCACCACCAGGGCCATGGGCCGCTCGCCCCATTTGGGGTCGGGCACCCCGATCACGGCGCACTCGCTCACGCCCTCGACCTTGGAGATCAGGTCCTCGATGTCCAGCGACGAGATCCACTCCCCGCCCGACTTGATCACGTCCTTGATCCGGTCGGTGATCTTCACGTAGCCGTCGGGCCCCTGCACCGCCACGTCGCCGGTGTGGAGGTATCCGCCCCGCCAGAGGTTCTCGGAGTTGGCCGGGTCCTTGAGATACCCCTGGGTGAGCCAGGGGGCCCGGACCACGATCTCGCCCGAGCTCTTCCCGTCCCGGGGCAGGGGGTTCATCTCCTCGTCCACGATCTTGAGGTCCACGAGCGGGATCGGCCGGCCGGTCTTGCACCGGATCACGGCCTGCTCCTCGGGCGGGAGCGACAGGGCCTCGGTGTCCAGGTGCGCCAGGGTGAGCACGGGGCAGGTCTCGCTCATGCCGTAGCCCGTGTAGATGTCGATGCCCCGGGCCAGGGCGGCCTGGCAGAGCCCCTGGGGCAGGGCCGATCCGCCGATGATCACCTTCCAGCCCGAGAGGTCCACCTCCTGGGCGGCCGGGCTGGAGAGCAGCATGTGGAGGATCGTGGGCACGCAGTGGCTGAAGGTCACCCCCTCGTCCCGGATGAGCTTCAGGAGCACGTCGGGGGCGTACCGTCCGGGATAGACCTGCTTCACCCCCAAAAGCAGCGCCACGTAGGGAATGCCCCAGGCGTGCACGTGGAACATGGGGGTGATGGGCATGTACACGTCGTCCCGGTGGAACCGGCCCTGGGCGCCGGGCATCGCGAGGGCCGCCGTCACGGCCAGGGTGTGGAGCACGAGCTGGCGGTGGCTGAAATAGACGCCCTTGGGGAGCCCCGTGGTGCCCGTGGTGTAAAAGGTCGTCGCCCGGGTGTTCTCGTCGAGGTCGGGAAACGCGTAGCCCGGATCGGCCGCGGCCACCATCGCCTCGTACTCCGCCTCGAAGGGCACCGAGCTTTCGGGCCGGGACCCGTCGTCGGAGAGGAGCACGAACTTCACGGGCCGCTCGATGCGGTCGCGGATCGCCTCCACGACCGGCACGAAGTCGGCGTGCACCAGGATCACGTCGTCCTCGGCGTGGTTGATGGTGTAGAGGATCTGCTCGGGGGAGAGCCGCACGTTCACGGTGTGGAGCACGGCCCCCATCATGGGCACGGCGTAGAAGCACTCGAGATACCGGTGGGAGTCCCAGTCCATCACGGCCACGGTGTCCCCGGGCTTCACCCCGAGGCCGGCCAGGGCCGAGGCGAGCCGCCCCACCCGCTCCCGGAGCTCCCGGTAGGTCATCCGCTTCCGATCCCGGTACACGATCTCTTGGTCGGGGGTCGAGGCCAACGGGGAGTGCCACAACTGCTTGATCAGCAGCGGGTAGCCGTAGGCCGAGGGGGTGCGGGGGATGGTCAGGTCGTTCACGGGACTACCTCCTTAGGAAATGGGGGAACGAAAACCGCCCCACGCCGGGGCCGATCGAGCCACGGTATCGTGAATGAGTCCTCATTCATACAAATGATACGGCTGAGCCTCCGCCGCCCAGCCGCTTAGCCGCCTAGCCGCCTCGTCACCAACGCCACCGCGTGGGCCGAGATCCCCTCCCCCCGCCCCTCGAACCCGAGGCCCTCGGTGGTGGTGGCCTTCACCGTGACGGAACCCGGGGGAAGCCCCAGGCCCCCGGAGAGGTTCGCCTCCATCCGGGGCACGTGGGGCGCCACCTTGGGCCGCTGGGCCACGAGGGTGGCGTCCACCCGGAGCACCCGGTACCCGGCCTCGGCCGCGAGTTCCCCGATCCGCCGGAGGAGGTCGAGGCTCGACGCGTCCTTCCACCGCGGATCGGAGTCGGGGAAGTGGCGGCCCAGGTCTCCCAGGCCGCAGGCCCCCAGCACCGCGTCCCCCACGGCGTGGGCCAGCACGTCGGCGTCGGAATGGCCGAGAAGCCCCAACGCGTAAGGGATCTCCACCCCGCCCAGGACGAGGCGCCGCCCCTCCACGAGGCGGTGGACGTCGTAGCCGTGGCCCACGGCCGTGGGCACGGCCGGGGCGGCGAGGGTTTCGGCCATCCCGAGGTCCTCCGGGACGGTGATCTTGAGGTTTCGGGAATCCCCCTCCACGAGCCGCGGCCGTCGGCCCAGGGCCTCCACGGCCCCGGCCTCGTCCGTGGGGGGGAGGCCCCGGGCCAGGGCCTGCGTGAGGGCGTCGAACAACAGCCGGAGGGGAAACACCTGCGGGGTCTGGGCCCGCCAGAGGCCCGCCCGGGGCACGGTGGCCTCGACCCGACCGTCGGCGTCGGCCCGCTTGAGGGTGTCGGCAACGGGAACGGCTAGGAACGCCCCGTCCGGCCGGGCGGCCTCGACCAACCGGTCAAACCGGTCGGTCGGCGGAAACGGCCGGGCCCCGTCGTGCACGAACACGAGATCGTCCGGGGCCGCCCCCCGGTCCAGGACCCCCCGGAGGCCCGCGAGCACGCTCTCGGCCCGTTCGGCCCCGCCCGGCACCACGTCGACCGGTATCTCGACGCCGGCCGTCCGGGCGATCTCCCGGGTTTCGTCGAGGGCGTCGGCCGGCGCGGCCACGCACAGGGCCGCGAACCGGGGCCAGCGCCCGAGGGCCCGCAGGGTGTGCGCCAGCAGCGGTTCCCCCGCGATGGGCAGGAACTGCTTGGGCACCCCGGCCCCCATCCGG
>CAZUYO010000189.1:0-5830 GCA_964624725.1 uncultured Thermodesulfobacteriota bacterium | reverse complement strand
GGGTCAAGGGGAAATTGACATGCAAAGTCAAAATAGTCCGACGGGGGGTGGTGGCCCTGTTTTTGTCTAGGTAAACCTTCCCGGCGGGGAAGGCGTTCCGCTTTGGTCTGACCAAAAAAACGGGCCGTCCCGGGTTCGGGGCTTGCCCCAAGTTCACCATATGTGTACGTTCCCGCGCCCGCCGGTTCCGGTAACCCGAGCGCGCCGAAGGAGGTTTGAGCCGTGGAGATCGTGTCGTGGACCGTGGGAGAGGTGCTGAACCGGGCGGCCGCCGCCCTTCCCGAGGCCGACGCCGTCGTGTACCCCGACCGGGGGCTGCGGTGGAGCTACCGGGAGCTGCGCGACCGGGTGGACCGGCTGGCCCGGGGCCTCCTGGCGCTCGGCGTGGCGAAGGGCGAACACGTGGCCGTGTGGGCCACGAACGTGCCCGAATGGGTGCTCCTGCAGTTCGCCACGGCCAAGGTGGGGGCCGTCCTGGTCACCGTGAACACGAACTACCAGCGCCATGAGGTGGGCTACGTGCTCGGCCAGTCCGACGCCACCACCGTGTTCCTGACCGACGGGTTCCGCGACGTGGACTACGTGGCCGTGATGCGCGACCTCCTGGCCGGCAAGGAACCGGGAGCCGACCTCTCCCGGCTCCGCCGGGTGGTGCACATCGGGCCGAACACGCCGGAGGGATTCACCGGGTTGGGCGAGGTGGAGGCCCTGGCCGACGGGGTGCCCCCCGAGGCCCTGGCGGCCCGGGAGGCCGAGCTCCGGCCGGACGAGCCGATCAACATGCAGTACACGAGCGGCACCACCGGGTTCCCCAAGGGGGTTCTTCTGTCCCACCGGGGCATCGTCAACAACGCCCTGGCCCAGGGCGAGATCCTGGGGTTCGGCCCGGCCGACCGGTTGTGCATCCCGGTGCCGCTCTTCCACTGCTTCGGGTGCGTGATGAGCACCCTTCTTTGCGCCTGCTACGGGGCGGCCATGGTGATCCTGGAGGCCTTCGACCCCAAGGGGGTGCTCGAGGCGGTCCATCGGGAGCGGTGCACGGCGCTTCACGGCGTGCCCACCATGTTCCTCGCCGTCTTGAACCACCCGGAGTTCGGGACGTACGACGTCTCGAGCCTTCGCACGGGCGTCATGGCCGGGGCCCCCTGCCCGGTGGAGCTCATGAAGCGGGTTCGCCGGGACCTGCACATGTCCGAGGTGTGCATCACCTACGGCCAGACCGAGGGGAGCCCCGGCATCACCATGACCCGCCGCCACGACCCGGTGGAGCGCCGGGTCGCTAGCGTGGGCCGGGCCCTGCCGGGGGTGGAGGTGAAGATCGTGGACCCCGACACGGGGCGGGAGGTTCCCCCCGGAACCCAGGGCGAGCTGTGCTCCCGGGGCTACAACACCATGATCGGGTACTACAAGATGCCCGAGGCCACGGCCCAGGCCGTGGATCCGGAGGGCTGGCTCCACACCGGGGACCTCGCGGTCATGGACGAGGAGGGCTACTGCCGGATCACGGGCCGGCTCAAGAACATGATCATCCGGGGCGGCGAGAACATCTACCCTAGGGAGATCGAGGAGTTCCTGTACACCCACCCCGGCATCCTCCAGGTGGAGGTGGTGGGGGTGCCCGACGAGCGCTACGGCGAGCAGGTGCTGGCGGCCGTGGTGCCCAAACCCGGGTGGGACCTCACCGAGGACGAGGTCCGCGAGTTCTGCCGCGGCCGGATCGCCCGGCACAAGATTCCCCGGTACGTGATGTTCGTGCCCGAGATGCCGCTTACGGCCTCGGGCAAGGTGAAAAAGTACGTGCTGCGGGAGATGGCCATTGCCCGGTACGGGCTCGAGGGGGCGGCGCGGATCGAGACGGCCTGATCCCCCGCGCGCGTTGCCCGCGGCCCGCCGGGGCCTGTATGCTGCGGGGCCACTGGGTTCACGGGCACGTCCGTGGGAAAGGCCGTGATGGAAACCGGCGGGATCGATCTGCTCATCCTCGACTGCGACGGGGTTCTGATCCGCTCCGAGCGGGCGAACCTCGCCTATTACAACCACCTGTTCCGGGCGTTCGGGCTGCCCGAGGTCGCCGAGTCGGACCGGCCGGCCCTGGCGCGGCTCCATACGCTCTCCACCCCCCAGGTGATCGAGACCTTTTTCCCTCCGGAGCTCCGGGACGAGGCCAGGGCCTTCGCCGACCGTGTGGACTACCTCCGGTTCCTGCCCCTCCTGGAGCCGGAGCCGGGCTGGCACGAGGTCCTCTCGGCCCGCGAGGGGTTCCGGCGGGCGGCCGTGGCCACGAACCGGGGCCGGAGCGCCCACAAGGTGCTCGGGGCCGTGGGGATCCTCGATCTCGTCGACCACGTGGTCACCGTGCGCGACGTGGCCCGGCCCAAACCCCACCCGGATCTCCTCGTCCGGTGCCTCGAAGACCTCGGTTGCCCGGCCGAACGGGCCGTGTACGTGGGCGACTCCGAGCTCGACCGGGCCGCGGCCGCGGCGGCCGGGGTGCGGTTTCTGGGGTTTCGCACCCCGGTGCCCCCTTCGGTGCGAGCCGCCTCCGAGGTGCCCTCCTTCCTTGCCAACGGGAAAAACGTTGCTACCCTCTCGGGGCGGTAAACCCATACCCCGGTTTTCTTTGTAAGGAGGCGACGATGAGCCAGAAAGACCTGTTCCACACCTCCGACAACGTGCTTAAGCGCGGGTGCCAAGCGGCCGATGAGGATGTTGAGCTTTGTCCCTGCGGATCCAAAAAGGCCTTTAGCAAATGCCACGGGGCACCCTGTGAGTGCGGATCGGGCAAACCCAAGTTCAAGTGCTGCCACACCGACGATTTCTAGCGCGCCGGGGCCGGGGCCGGGGGGTGACGACTCCCCGGCCTCCGCATCGACTGCACACAAGCGCGTTCTCGTGGTGGAGGACAGCGAGTTTCTCGGCCGGCTCGTCGTCGAGCGGCTGACCGCCCACGGGTACGAGTGCTCCCTGGCCGCCGACGGGCTCGAAGGGCTTCGGCGGTTCACCGATACCCTGCCCGACGCGGTCGTCCTCGACCTCAATCTCCCCCGGCTCCACGGCCTCGACGTCCTTCGCCAGATCAAGCGGATCCACCCCGAGACCGTGGTGGTGGTGCTCACGGGCCACGGCTCGGAGCGCACGGCCATGAAGGCCCTGCGGCTCGGGGCCAACGACTACATCACGAAACCGTTTCGCGAAGACCTCCTTCTGAAGTCCCTCCAGATCCACCTCGCCCGGGCCGAGCTCCAGGCCTACATCCACTCCGAGGCGCCCCTGCCGCCCCAGGTGGAGGCCCACGTGCTGGCCCGGGTGTTCTTCGACGCGCCCACGGCGCTCCTCCACGTCGATCCCCAGAACCGGGTGGTGGCCGCCAACCGGGCGGCCGCGCGGCTTCTGGCCCGGCGGGTCGAGGACCTGGTGGGAGCCCCCGCCGAGGGGTTCGTCTGCCCCGAGCTTCGCTGCCGGTGGATGGAGCGGGTGCGGGAGGAGGCGGCCTCGCCCGGCGGGTACGAAGGGGAGGTGTTCCTCGAGGGCCCCACCGGCCGGTTTCCGGCGGCCGTGGCCGCGGTGGAGCGTCCCGAGCCGGGCCACCTGATCCTGGCCCTTCGGGACCTGACCCACCAGAAGGCGTTGGAGAAGCGCTACCTCGAATCCAAGAAGCTCGCGAGCCTGGGTCGGGTGGTCGACGGGGTGGCCCACGAGGTCCGAAACCCGCTCATCACCATCGGCGGGTTCGCCCGGAAGCTCCGACGCCGGCTCGACGGCCGGCCCGAGGGCAAGTACCTCGACGTGATCGTAAGCGAGGTGGAACGCCTGGAGCGCATGGTTCGGGACATCGAGGACTACGTGGCCTTCAGCCGGGAGCGAACGCCCCGGTTCGCCCCGGTACACCTGGGAGGGATCTTGAAGGAGTGCCTCGGCCGCCTGGCCGGGAGGGCCGAGGCCCAGGGGGTGCGGATCCGGTTCGAGGCGCCGGAGGACCTGCCGGCCGTGTACGGCGACGCGGAGCTCCTGAGCGATCTGTTCGGGGGGCTTTTGGAGAACGCGGTGGAGGCCATGCCCGCCGGCGGCGACCTCTTCGTGGACTTCCGGCCGGTGGAGAACTGGGTGCAGGTGCGGATCCGGGACACCGGGGTGGGCATCGACCCCGAGGACCTGGAGGAGATCTTCGACCCCTTCTTCACCTCCAAGACCTCGGGCACCGGCCTGGGGCTCGCCCGGGCCCACCTCATCGTCGAGGAGCACGGGGGCACGATCGAGTTTGAGAGCCAGCCGGGCCGGGGCACCGTGTGCACCGTGGCCCTCCCGATCGACCGGCGGCGGATTCCCCGGGGGGAGCCCCGGTGACCGCCCCGGGCCGGTTCGTGATCCTCGGGCCGTCGGCCGAGGCCGAGGCCTTGGCCGAAGGGTTGCGGGCCCGCGGCCGGGAGGCCGAGGTCCACCAAGGGCTCGACGGGTTTACGGCGAGCCTCCTCAGGGAAAGGCCGGGCGCCGTGGTCCTGTGGTGGGACCTTCCGGCGGAGGTCCGGGACCTCGCCGCCCAGTTCGTGGCCCACCACTACGTGTGCGGGGAGTGCCCGGTGATCGTGGTGATGCCCAACGGCGCCGACGCCCCGACCCCGGGCTGGATCCCCGTCGAGGCGCCCCCCGACCCGGCCGGAGTGATCGCGGCGGCCGAGCAGGCCCGGAGCCAGGGGCGCGCCGGCCCCCAGACGATCCCCCGGGTTCTTGTGGTGGACGACGACCAGAGCGTGGTGCTCCTGGGGTCCCACGTGGTGACGAGCCTCGGCATGATCCCGCTCGTGGCCTTCGACGGCCGCGAGGCCGTGGAGAAGGTGGAGCGGTTTCACCCCGACCTCATTCTTCTCGACATCAACATGCCCGACATGGACGGGTTCCAGGTGATCGAGACCCTGAAGGCGAACCCCCGAACGGCCCTCATCCCGATCATCGTGTTCTCGGCGCGCACCGAGGACACCGACAAGGTCCGGGCCCTCAAGCTCGGGGCCGACGACTACGTCACGAAGCCGTTTAGCATCCCCGAGCTCGCGGCCCGGGTGGACCGGCTGCTGCGGCGCACCCAGGCGGGCTTGAGCGCCTCGAGCACCACGGGGCTTCCCGGGAGCGTCACGATCGAGCAGGTGATTGGGGAGCGGATCGGCCGGGGGGAGCCGCTCGCGGTCCTCTACGCCGACGCCGACCACTTCAAGGCCTTCAACGACCGGTACGGGTTCGCCCGGGGCGATGGGGTGATCCGGCAGATCGCCGATATCCTGCTCGAGGCCGTGCGCGACTTCGGGGGGCCCAACGACTTCGTGGGCCACGTGGGCGGGGACGACTTCGTGGTGGTCACCACCCCGGCCGCGGCCGATGCCATCGCCCAGCGGATCGTCGAGCGGTTCGACCGGGTGATCCCCCTCTACTACGACCCGGAAGACCGGGCGAGGGGCTACATCGAGACCAAGGACCGGCGGGGCCGGGTGACCCGGTTTCCGCTCATGAGCGTATCGGTGGCCGTCGTGTCCACCGATGTCCGGCCCTTCTCCCACGTGGGCGAGGTGGCGGATGTGGCGGCCCAGCTCAAGCGCTACGCCAAGTCCAAGGCCGGAAGCCTCTGGGTCAAGGACCAGCGGACCGATGGGAAGGGTGGTTGACGCGTCCCTGCCGGCTCTCGTCGGCCTGGCCTTGGCCCTGGCGCTCGCCGGCGCCGCCGGGGCCGACGTGTACCGGGCCCCGGGAGAGGGCGGGGTCCCCCTTTTCACCGACGCCCCCACCGAGCCCGGCTGCGAGGTGGTGATCCGCACCGAGCCCCCCCGGGTCCCGTGGCGCGAGG
>CAZUYO010000188.1:0-5840 GCA_964624725.1 uncultured Thermodesulfobacteriota bacterium | reverse complement strand
TTCCTACTGAGGCCGCGCGCGAAGAACGGCGCGCCGGGCGCAGTCGCAATCCCTTCTGAATCAGGTCCTACGTTCCTACGCCGTGGTCGCCCCGCTCCGGGCGGGATAGGTGTCGCAATCCCTTCTGAATCAGGTCCTACGTTCCTACTACATTGGGGACTACGAGGAGTTCCCCGGGGACGTCGCAATCCCTTCTGAATCAGGTCCTACGTTCCTACGGGGACATCCTTGACCTCGCCAGACAAGCGGACGTCGCAATCCCTTCTGAATCAGGTCCTACGTTCCTACGGCACCCGCATTTTTTCCCTCCTGATTTCAGGCACTTGGAAGTCCGATTGGGCGGTCAAGAAAAAATCAAACGCACTATCGGCGATTCCCAAACAACCCGACTTTTGCGCTAGACAATAAAGTTCCCTCATTTCAATACCTTACAGCAAGCGGCCGTTTGTGAAAGTGTGCATGTGACGGATTTTCTCGCCCCTCCTCTGACCCCATGGTTTAATTTCACAGAATGCGACTCGTTTTTCCAACACGGAAACACGACGGACATACCGGTCAATCCGCCCGTTCTTCACGCATCTCCCGCGAGGCCTGCACCAGGCGGCTCGCCAGCTCCCGGGCTTCTGCGCTCCACGTCCCGCGCAACGGCTCCGCCCACGCCTCGAAGCCCAGGTAGAACCGCTTGCGCCCTTGCGGCTTGAGCCAACAGCCCGCGTTCCCCGCGCCGCGCACGAAATCGTTGGGGGTGAACGCCTTCTGCCCCACCTGCTCGAGGACCCACCGGTCGTAGACGGGGCGCCAGGGCTCCACCAGGTCGCACACGAGCGACGGCCGCTTGAACTCCGGCGTGTGGTAGAACCCCACGGCCGGGTCGAGCCCGACGAGCCGCACCAGCCGCTCCCATTCGGCGTGCAGCAAGGTGTATCCCAGACTGAGGAGCGCGTTCAACGGGTCGGGCGGCGGCCGCTTGGCGCGGCCCGTGAACCCGAGCCGCGCCGGCACCACCTGGGCCATGGCGCCGAAGTAGGCGCGCGCCGCCGCTCCTTCGTGGCCGAGGAGGGGGTCGAGGCCGGGCGCCTCCGCGGCCCGGCCCGCGATGTCGGTGACGAGGCTGGCCGCCTCGCGGCAGCGCTCGGCGGCCTCGCCCGCGCTCTCGCCGGCCCACAACAGCAGGTTGTCGGCCTGGCCCCGAAGTTTTCGCCCCACGATCTCGCGCGCCAGGGCAAGACGCGTGGGTTCGTGCCAGTACGCGGCGAACTGCCCCAGCCGGACGGTGGCGTCGTTGTGTTCGGGCCCGGCGAGGCTCGCCTGCCAGTCGCCGTGCCGGCCCGAGACGAAGTGCACCCCCACGCCTTCCTGGGCCAGGAGGTGCAAGGCCCGGGTGTCGACCCGGAGGCCCCCCTGGAAGATCACCCGCTCCAGCGGAGGCACGGGCACCCGGCCCTGGAGCTTGCCCCCCGCGTATAGGGTGAGCGTCCGCCCGTCGCGGCGCACCTCGTCGATGGAGGAGTCCACCACCAGCGTGCCCACCGGATCAGCCTCCCACGAAGAAGAACACGGGGTCTTGGGGCGGCACGGCGCGCCCGAGGCAGGTGACCTGGCAGTTCCGGCGCAGCCTCACCAGGTGGGCCCGGTCTTCTTCGAGGTCGAGAACCTCGCGGAGTTCCGCCACCAGCCGCTCCCGCTCGGCCTCGGTCAAGAAGCACTCGTAGGCGGATTTCTGCCCGCCCGTCGCGTAGGACACGACCACCTTGTGGGTCTGCTGGAGACGCCGCTGGTCGCGCACGTCGTAGGCCACGAGATAGAGATCGCGATGCATGGGTGCCCTCCCCTCGTGCTGTTGCTCGGAGCGGTCCGCGGGGCTTCGTGCGGTTGTGCCCGCCCGTCCCCTCCCGCGGACCGGCCGGTTTTTCCTCCCCGGCGAAACCCGGGCCGACACCCGGCCGTGCCGAGGCGAACGTCGCTCGGCGCGCCGCTACCGCCAGTCGTCCACCCGCGCGTTCAGGTCGGCCACGCAGGCCTCCAGGTGCCCCGGGGTGGCGGCCGTGGTGTCGACCCAGAATTTCACGGTCCAGGTGCCGTCGCTCCACACCCCCTCGATGGCCTGGCCCCGCAGCCGAAAAAAGCGCGCCGACGAAAGGTCCGGGTTCCAGTAATGGGTGCGACACGTGACCACATAGGGGGCTTCGCGCACGATCCGGTCCAGGAGCGCCTCGATCCGGCCCCGGGCGTTCCCCCACGAGTGCTCGGTGAGCCGCGGCGGCCGTTTGGCGGGCGCGGGGGGCGGGAGGAGGCGGTCGCGGTCGGTGCGGAACCGCGGCCGAAGCACCTCGTGAAACACCTGGCCCACGGGGGAGAGGTCGAGAAACTCGGCCTCCTCCAGGGCCACCCGCTCGATCATGGGTTCGAGGGGAGGCTCCCAGTCGTCGGCCACGTCGAGCCAGCGCACCCACTCGCCCCGGTCGAGGGCCTCGAGGAGCCCGCTCCAGCGCATCCATAGGCCGTAGTCGAGGCTCACCGGAAGCGGCGGGAAGGCGATGATCTCGGAAAACCGCTCGTGCCGGTAGAACACCGGCACCCCCAGGGCTTGCCCGATCACCACGGCCACGGCGATCTGGGCCTTGTACCCGCCGGTGGCGTCGATGCCGGTGCCGGCGGCGCCCCACGCTCGCACCGACCGGCATAGCAGCTTCGCGAGGTTCCGCAGCCCCTTCGACCGGAACCGCTTCGGGTCGTCGTCCTGGAGGTGCTCGACCTCGTGGACCTCCACGGGATGCCCGCGGCCTCGCAACACGCCGGCCACGACCCGGGCGACGGCCCGGCCGTCGGGGGTGGCCGAGTGGAACAACTCCACCCGGGCGTCGGGCCGCGCGTACCCGCGGGCCACGAGGTCGTGCACCGACTGGAGTTCGGCTCCGGTCCGGCGGTCGTCGGCCGGCAGGCCGGCCACGGCACGGACGACGGCGTCGAGGTCGCCCCGGTTCCAAGGCTCGGCCGCCTCCGGCAGGGCCGAGGGCCGCCCGTCGGAGGGAAGAATGTGGCCCAGGAGGCTGGTGCCGACGGTGCACAGGACGGTGTGCAGCGGATCACGCATGGGCTTCCCCTTCGAAAATCTCGATTTTGCCCAGGCCGAACGAGGTGGCCTTGCCCAGGTGGAACCGCTCGGCCCACGCGAGCCACGGCCGAAGTTCGTCCACCGGCCCCCGCAGTTCCACCGAGCCCACGAGCCCGCCGAGTTGCATCCGGCGCTGCTGCCGGTTGGAGTAGCGGGTCCAGTCGAGCCACCGCAGATCCGTGGCGCCGAACGCCACGGCGCCCCGGAGGCCCAGAAGCCACCGGACCCCGGGTTCGGGGTCGAGCCCGCCGCCGTAGTAGCGCACGAGGTCGCCCCAGCGCCGGGCCAGGGCCACGAGGAGGTCGTCGGGCGTGAGGTCTCGCACGAACCGGCCGTTTCGTTTGAGCCGAAGCGGGGTGACGAGACGAAGCCCGAGGCGGCCGCCCGTCCGCGCGGGGGCCCGGGGCGCGGGCGCCTCCACGGCCGGGTCCGTCAGGGCGTCGGCCCCCTCGGCGTACACGGTGCGCCAGCCCTCGGCCCCGAGGGCCTCGACCCGGCGAAGGGCCAAGGGTTTTCGGTCGCGGGTGAGCCCCCGCCGGCCGACCTCCTGAAAGGTGTACACGAGGTACGGCAGGGTGCCCCGCGCGGGGCCCATGAGCAGCAGGTCGCAGGCGAGTTCCCGGCCCGGGCCGGCGTCTCGCTGCTCGTCAAGCGGCGGGGTGAGCACGTAGGGATGGGGCGCCCGGTCCACCCCCGGCTTGGGGCCCTGCCCCGGGTCCACCCGCGTTTCGAAGAGCCGCTGGTAGGTGCAGGTGGCCCGCACCAGGCAGGTGGGGCAGTCCTCGTCGCGCAGGGCGCAGGCCACCCGCCGCAGGCTGTGGCCGAACACCCCCCGGAAGGTGGAGCCCTTGTAGGCGGGAAGCCGCATGGGCTCCAACGGCTCCAGGACGAAACGGTAGAGTTCGTGGGGCAGGTCGGTCGGTTCCATCCCTTCATCCCCTCGTTTTCGGCGTGGACGCGCGCCCGGAGGGAGGTGCGGACGGCTCTCCACCCCGGGGCCGCCGCCTCCCCCCCCGGTTCCGGCTCCCCTCACGGCATGCGGGGGAACACGAGTTCGTCGGTCAGGTCGAAGGTTTCCCGGAGCAGCCCCTCGAACCGCCCGGGCACCTCGGGCTTCACGGGCTCGAACCCGTGGGCCAAGATCGAGTGGTTGCGGGCATAGAGGAGGGCCTTGAACGCCTCCTCCCGCTCCCGGAGCCGGAGCCCCTCGGGCCGCCCGGCCTCGGCCAACGCCGCAAAGGCGGCCATGAGCGGGATCTGGCACGCGCCTTTCTCCTCGCTCCAGTACCTCGCCCGGTAGGCGCCCTGGAGGGATTCCGGTAGCCGGGCCGGGTCGGCGGCCCCGGTCTCGCACCCGAACGCCTCCTCGAACGCGATCTGGCCCACGAGTTCCAGGGCCCGGTAGAGCCGGGCCACGGCGTCGTCGTGGCGGCCCACCTCGGCACGGCGGCGGGCGTTGGCCAGAAGGTCGATCACCTGGAGCCGGTGACGGCGGCGAAACCCTCGGGTGCCCTGCTGGAGCCGGTTCAGGAACTCGAGGTTGGCCCGAATCGGCGCCACGATGTCGCGGTATTCGCTCGTGGGCCGGTAGGCCACCCACTCCTCGATGCGGCCGAGCCCCTCGCGAAGCGCCTCCTTCGCCTGCGCGTGCCGGAACGCGTCCCAGTGCTGGTAGCCCCGGCTCACGCGCAGCAGCCCCTCGAGGAGCCGGCGGTCCCCGGGGTCGTGGGCGAGGGCCCGTTCGAGCACCTCGGCGGCCGAGCCAAAGAGATGCCGGTTGAACAGGGCCCCGAAGATCCGCTTTTCCTCCACCGCGAACAGCCGCCATGGGCTCCACCCCGTGCGGACCCGCTCGGTTCCGGTTTCCACCACCCCGAGCCCGCCCTTGTCGCGGCGGTCGCCTCCCACGTACGAGAACCGGTACCCGCGGCCCACGGTGGCCAGGGCGAGGGCGGCGCTCATCGTTTTGGTGCCGCCGGTGTAGTCCACGACCACCTCCCCCGCGGGCACGCCCTCGGCCTCCAGGAGGTCGGCGGCCTTCAGGGTGTCGGCGTAGCACTGCGCGAGGTCCTCGGGGTCCGAGACGATGACCAGGCGGTGCCGGTACGCGAGCCCCCTCTCGCCGGCCCGGGCCCGAACCTCGCCCAACTTTTCCGCGGACTGTTCGGAGCACACGAAACAGACCACCTCGGGCCGGTGGGCGGCGATGGCCGCCACGATCGGCTCCGCGGTGCCCCCCACCGAGATCAGAAGACCTTGGGCCATGGATTCCCCCTGGTCGGAACGCTCCTCCCGTGGTCCGCCCGGTGCCTCCCCCGTGCGCGCGGGCGGGAAACCGCGGCGCCATGGGGCCGCCGGCCCCCCGGGGCGCCCGGGGCCTACGCGCCCCCGGGCGCCCCCCCGCGAAAGCCGCCCACCCCGAAAGAGCAAGGCCCCGCGAGTCGGGGGCCATGCTCCCGCGGGAGACCCGCAGGTTGCCAGACCCGCAACGTTGCCGCGGATTGCCGCGGCACCAGGGGCCTCACCGCGGAGACCGACCGGAGGCGCCGCTCACGGGCTGCGCCCAAAACGTACGAACGGCCACCCCGCGCGTTCGTGGCGCACAAGGTGGCCGTTACGGTTCTGGATCCGCTGAGAACGCCGCCCGCCGCATGGTCATGGTTCCCCTCCCCTGGGTCGCCCACAGCGCATCCTACCGGACCCCCGGCCCCACCGGCAACGCCGG
>CAZUYO010000187.1:0-5863 GCA_964624725.1 uncultured Thermodesulfobacteriota bacterium | reverse complement strand
ACCCCACCGCCCCAACCGGCTCATCCACGAGAAAAGCCCCTATCTCCTGCAACACGCCCACAACCCGGTGGACTGGTACCCCTGGGGGGAGGAGGCCTTCGCCCGGGCCAAGGCGGAGAACCGGATCGTGTTCCTCTCGATCGGCTACGCCACCTGCCACTGGTGCCACGTGATGGAGCGGGAGAGCTTCGAGGATCCCGAGGTGGCGGCGGTGTTGAACACCCTCACCGTGCCCGTCAAGGTGGACCGGGAGGAACGGCCCGACGTGGACCAGGTGTACATGGCCGTGTGCCAGGCGCTCACGGGCACCGGCGGCTGGCCCCTGACGATCCTCCTCACCCCCGACCGGGAGCCCTTCTTCGCCGCCACCTATCTGCCGAAAACGAGCCGCCACGGCCGGATCGGGGTGATCGAACTGGTGCGCAGGGCCGCCGCCCTCTGGCAGGAAGACCCCGAAAAGGTCCGCTCCTCGGCCCGGCAGATCGTGGGCCGGCTGCGGGAACTGGGGGAGCCCGAACCCGGGGAACTGACCCCCCGGCTCCTTGCGGCGGCGACGGAGATCTTCTCCCAGGAGTTCGACGCCCGGCGGGGCGGGTTCGGGGCCGCGCCCAAGTTCCCCACGCCCCACAACCTGGTGTTCCTCGTGCGCCGGCACCGGCGGACCGGAGACGACCACCCGCTTCGCATGGCCGCCGAAACCCTTCGGGCCATGCGCCACGGCGGCATCTTCGACCACCTGGGGTTCGGGTTCCACCGGTACTCCACCGACGCCGACTGGCTCCTGCCCCATTTCGAGAAGATGCTCTACGACCAGGCCGGGCTCGCGATCGCGTACCTCGAGGCGTGGCAGGCCACCGGCGACCCCCTGTTCCGCCGCACCGCCCGGGAGGTGCTCACCTACGTGCTTCGGGATCTCCGGGGGCCCGAGGGCGCGTTCCACTCGGCCGAGGACGCGGACTCCGAGGGGGTGGAGGGCAAGTTCTACGTCTGGACCCGGGCCGAGATCCTGGAGGTGCTGGGCGCCGAACGGGGCGAGCGGTTCTGCCGGGTCTACGGGGTCACGGAGGAGGGGAACTTCCGGGAGGAGGCTACCGGCGAGCGCACGGGCGCCAACGTGCTCCACCTCCCGCGGCCGGTGGCCGCATGGGCCGCCGAGTGGGGCATCGATCCCGAGGCCCTGGAGCGGGAACTCGAGGAGGACCGGGCCCGGCTCCTGGCCCGACGGGCCGCCCGCCCCCGGCCGCTCAAGGACGACAAGGTGCTCACGGGGTGGAACGGGCTCATGATCTCGGCCCTGGCCCGGGCGGCCGCGGCGTGGGGGGACGAAACCTACGCCGGGGCAGCCCGAAGGGCGGCGGGGTTCCTGTGGGAGCACCTGCGCCGGGACGGGAAGCTCCTTCGCCGGTACCGGGACGGCGAGGCGGCGGTAGACGCCGTGGCCGAGGACTACGCGTTTTTGTGCCGGGGGTTCCTGGACCTCTACGGGGCCGGGTTCGATCCGGCGTGGCTCGCCCGGGCCCGGGACCTGGGGAAGGACCTCGTCGGGAAGTTTTGGGACGAGGGGGAGGGGGGCCTCTTCGACACCCCCGCGGACGGGGAGACGCTCCTCTGGCGGCCCAAGGAGGTGTACGACGGGGCCACCCCCTCGGCCAACAGCGTCGCGTTGGAGTCGTTTGCGCGACTCGGGCTCCTCACGGGGGAACCCGCCTGGACCGAGCGGGCCCATGCGCTGGCCCGAGCCCTCGCGGGCCGGGTGGCCCGCTACCCGGCCGCCTTCACCGGGTACCTGGCGGGGCTCGCGCTTCTGGTGGAACCGACCCGGGAGGTCGTGATCGCGGGGCAACCCGGCTACGACGACACCCGGGCCTTGGTGGAGGCCGTGCGATCGGCCTACGCGCCGGAAACCACCGTGCTCCTCGCCCCCCCGGACGGATCGCTGGCCGAGATCGCGCCGTTCACCCGGGGCATGAAAACCGTAGGCGGCCGGGCGGCCGCCTACGTGTGCCAGAACTTCAGTTGCCAGGCCCCCATCACCGACCCCGGGGACCTCGCGGCCGCGCTCCGGGAGCCGCCTGGGGCCGGCTGAGCCCCGGGCGGGCCCTCAGATGTAGCACTCGGCCCGTTCCGTGGGCACCAGCACCACGGGCACGGGGGAGAGTTCGGCTACCCGGTGGGAGGCGCTCCCGAGCCACATCTCCTTGAGCCCGTGCCGGCCCTTAGTGCCCATGACGATCAGGGTGCTGTGGCGGTCCTGGGCCGCCTTCAGGATCTCTTCGGCCGTATGCCCGGCCAGAAGGTGCCAGTCGGCCTCCTTGCCCGCGGCCTTGAGTTCGTCACAGATCGCGACCATCCGCTCCTTCGCCCCGGCCTCGGCCTCGGCCACGGCCTCGGGGGAAAGCCGGTGGAAGTCCCGTTCGGTCATCACGTGCACCACGTCCACCGCCGTTACGGCCCCCCCGAGGGCCTTCACGAACGCAAAGGCCCGCTCGCTGTCCGGGGAGAAGTCCGTGGCGAAGAGCACCCGCTCGAACACGTTCTCGCCGGGCACCGCGCACACCCCCTCCCCGGGGTGCTTGCACACGTACACGGGGATCGCCGAGCGCCGGAGCACGGCCATGGTGGTGCCGCCCAGGTACACCGTGTCGGCCACGTGCTCGTGCTGCCGGCCCGCCACGATGAGGTCCACCTCCTCCCGGCACCCGATCTCCAGGATCTTGCCCTCGGGGGAGCCCACCTCGATCAGGTGGCGGGCCTTCAGGCCGCGCTGCGCCAGTTCCTTCTCCCAGTCCTCGAACCGGATCCGGGCTTCCTCCCGGAGCTGGTCCGCCAGCTTCTTGTCGAACCCCCGGAACAGGTTGTAGGCCACCTCGTCCCGGTCGATGACGAACAGCAGGATCACCTCCTCCAGGCCGGCCTCCTTGAGGGGGAGAAGCCGCTCCAGGCATCCGAACGAAAGATCCTCGAACTTGGTGGGAAAGAGCACCTTGCGGATCGCGTCCATGATTTCCTCCCCCTCAGATGAAGAAGATGAGGGTCACGAGGACGAAGGTGGGCACGAGGAACACCAGCGAGTACTTCAGAATATACCCGAAGAAGCTGGGCATCTCCACGCCGGCCTCCTCGGCGATGGACCGGACCATGAAGTTGGGGGCGTTGCCGATGTAGGTGTTGGCCCCCATGAACACGGCACCCGCCGCCACCGCCTCGAGGTAGATCTCCTGGTGCTGGATCAGGTTCAGGATGGCCTGGCGCTCGGGCACCCCGGGGAAGAAGTTCCCGAGGGCGGTGTTCAGGAACACGAGGTAGGTGGGGGCGTTGTCGAGAAAGCTCGAAAGGCCCCCGGTGATCCAGAAGTAGTGGAAGGGCCGTTTCACGGCCTCGATCAAAAACGCCAGGTGGCCGTGGGTGCCGGCCTTCAGGATCTCGAGGACGGGGATCATGGTCACGAAAATCCCGGCGAAGAGGTAGGCCACCTCGAGGATCGGAAACCAGGTGAACTCGTTTCGCTCCCGGATGGCCCGCTTCGTGGTGCGAAGCGACAGGATCCCCATGACCACGAGCAGGGCGTCCCGGGCGATGTCGGCCACGGCCCGGTGGACCCCCAGGATCGTCACCTCGCCCAGCCGGGTGTGGAGCACCCCGCTCAGGAGCACCCCGGCCACCACCCCGGCCAGGAAGAGGAGGTTGTGGACGCCCTCGACCCGGAGCTTCGACCCGTCGTGCGCGGGCGGCTCCCCCTCCTCCTTGCGGTA
The DNA here is from genome assembly GCA_964624725.1 of uncultured Thermodesulfobacteriota bacterium. GTDB lineage: Bacteria > Desulfobacterota > Deferrisomatia > Deferrisomatales > Deferrisomataceae > Deferrisoma. The sequence continues at coordinate 2,111 of CAZUYO010000187.1, read as the reverse complement.
GTAGTACCAGTCCATGGCGAAAAAGACCGCCAGCAGCACCCCGGACACCACCAGCATGGGCGCAAAGATCTTGAAGGTCCAGAAGAACGGCACCCCGTGGAGGAACCCGAGGAAGAGCGGCGGGTCCCCGAGGGGGGTCAGCGCGCCCCCGATGTTGCACACGAGGAAGATGAAAAACACCACCTGGTAGGTCCGGCGCTTCCGCCAGGCGTTGGCCCGGAGGAACGGGCGGATGAGGAGCATGGCCGCACCCGTAGTGCCCACCCAGGAGGCGATGGCCGTGCCCACCACCAGGAGGAGGAGGTTCACGAGCGGGGTGCCCGCGAGGCTCCCGGTCACCAGGATCCCGCCGGCCACGGTGTAGAGCGACCACAGCAGGATGATGAACGGGATGTAGTCGGCCAGGTAGATGTGGATGATGTGGTGGAGCGCCTCCCCGCGGTAGGCCGCAAGGAACGGCACCGCCAGGGCCAGGGCCCAGAACGCCGAGACCTTGCCGAAATGGTGATGCCAAAACCGGGGCGCCAGGAGCGGAAACAGGGCGATGGACAGGAGGATCCCGACGAACGGGACACCCCAGTAGAGGTGAAGCTCGCTTCCCAGCCCCGCCCCGCCCTCGCCCCCCGAGGCCCAGGCGGCCGAGGCGCATAGGGTCACAAGAAGGGCGGCCGCGGCGGCGCGGCCCAGGCGTCGAGGTTCCATGGCGCGTTCCTCCCGAAAACCAAAGCGGGTCCCGTCGGGCCACGGTTCGGCCGGACGGCCCCAAAACTAAAGCGCCCGAGGATCAAAGAGCGAGGTCAAAACAGGGCGTCCACGAAGGCCCGGGCGTCGAAGGGCCGCAGGTCGTCCACGCCCTCGCCGATGCCGATGTACTGGACCGGGATCTTGAGCTCGTCGCAGATGGCCACGATCACCCCGCCCCGGGCCGTGCCGTCGAGCTTGGTGAGCGCGATGGCGTCCACCCCCACGGCCTCGTGGAACAGCCGGGCCTGGCTCACGGCATTCTGCCCGGTGGTGGCGTCGAGCACCAGGAGCACCTGGTGGGGCGCGCCGGGCAGGGCCTTTCCGATCACCCGGCGGACCTTCTTGAGCTCCTCCATGAGGTTTCGCTTCGTGTGGAGCCGGCCGGCCGTGTCCACGATGACCACGTCGGCGCCCCGGGCCTTGCCCGCCTCCACCGCGTCGAAGGCCACGGCCGCCGGGTCGGAGCCCTGCTGGTGCCGGATCACCTGGGCCCCCACCCGCTGGCCCCAGATCTCCAGCTGTTCGATCGCGGCCGCCCGAAAGGTGTCGCCGGCCGCCAGGATCACCCGCCTGCCCTGGGCCCGGTGCTGGGCCGCGATCTTCCCGATGGTGGTCGTTTTGCCCACCCCGTTTACGCCCACCACCATGATGACGCAGGGCCCCTCGGCCGGGGGCTCGAGCCGGGCCTCCTCGGCCACGAGGATCTCGAGGATCGCGGCCTTCAGATGCTCCCGGAGGGCCTCGGGGCTCCCGAGCTCCTTCCGGCCCACCTTCTCGCGGATCTCGTCCACGAGCCGCATGGCCGTGGCCACCCCGAGGTCGGCCGTGACCAGGGCCTCCTCGAGCTCGTCCAGCGTCTCGGCGTCGATCTCCTTCTTGCCGAACAGGATCCGGTCGACCTTCTGGACGAGCCCCTGGCGGGTCTTGGAGAGCCCCTGGCGAAGCCGGGAGAAGAGCCCCCCCCGGGACGGCGCCTCGGGCGCCCCGGTTTCCTCCTCCCCCGATGGCTCCGGCTCCTCTGCGGGCGGCTCTTCCTCCGGCGCGGGCGGTTCTTCCTCCCCTTCGAGTTCGTCCTCTGCCGCCCCGACCGGTGGGCCCTCGGGCGTCGGTTCGGGCTCCCCGGCCCGTTCCTCCCCAACCTCCCCCTCCTCCGCTCCGGCGGGGGGGGACGAAGCCGGCTCGTCCTCGGGTGCCGGCGCCTCCTCCCGCTCCGGTTCCGTCCCCGGTGCGGGTTCCTCGCCCCGCCCCCGGCGGAACAGCCGGCCGAACAGCCCTTTTCCCTTCTTCGGTTCTTCCGTGCTCACGAATCCGTCCTTCCTAATAACTTCGGTCCACGGTCGCCGGTCTCGCGGTCGTCGGTCCCGTGG
>CAZUYO010000186.1:0-5870 GCA_964624725.1 uncultured Thermodesulfobacteriota bacterium | reverse complement strand
TACTTCGAAAGCGGCACGACCACGTAGAGCGTTCCGGCACCCCGTTTCACGAGGAAGAGCACGCTGTCCTTGCCCTTCGCCTCCCGCAGGGCCTTCCGGTAGTCCTCGATCGATCCCACGGACTCCTGGTTCACCTCGAGGAGGATGTCGCCCCGTCGCAGTCCCGCCTCGGCCGCGGGGCTTCCGGGTTCCACCCCCGACACCACCAGGCCCTCGTCGGTGTCGATCCCCAGATGCTTCTGGAGTTCGGGGGTGATCTCCTGGACCGTGAGCCCCAGGTCCTCCTCCACCGTGGCCTCGCCGGCGAGTTCCTCGTCCTTGAGTTCGCCGAGGGTCACCCGGAGGGTCTTGCGTTTCCCTTTGCGCAGCACCACCACCTCCACCTCGCTACCCGGGGCGTGTTCGGCCACGATGCGCGGCAGTTGGTGCATCTTGTCGATCGACACCCCGTCGAACTCCACGATGATGTCCCCGCGCTTCAACCCCGCCTTGTCCGCCGGCCCGTCGGGAACCACGTCGGACACCAGAGCCCCCTTGGGTTCGTCCAGGCCGAACTGGTCCGCCAGTTCCTTGGTGACCTCCTGGATCATCACCCCGAGCCAGCCCCGGGTCACCCGGCCCCGCTCCTTGAGCTGCGGCACGATCTCCTTGGCCATGTTTACGGGAATGGCGAATCCGATCCCGGTGCCGCCGGCCACGATGGCGGTGTTGATGCCCACCACCCGGCCCTCCATGTCGAACAGGGGTCCGCCGGAGTTCCCGGGGTTGATGGCGGCATCGGTCTGGAGGAAGTTGTCGTAGGGGCCCGCGCCGATCACCCGTTCCTTGGCGCTGATGATCCCCGCGGTCACGGTGTGCCCGTATCCGAAGGGGTTCCCGATGGCCACCACCCAGTCGCCGACCCGGATTTTGTCGCTGTCGCCGACCTTCACGGGATGGAGCCGCACGTCGCCGGGATCGATCTTGATCACGGCGAGGTCGGTCTTGGGATCGGTGCCGACGATCTCGGCCTTGAACTCGTGCTCGTCCGACAGGCGCACGACGATCTCGTCGGCGCTTTCCACCACGTGATTGTTGGTCAGGATGTAGCCGTCCTCGTCCCAGATGAAACCCGACCCCAGGCTCTGGGTCTTGAACTCCTTCGGCTGGTCCCCGAAGAACCGGTCGAAGAAATCGTCGCCGAAGAACCGTCGGAACGGATCGTTGGGGCCGAACCGCGGGAAGTCGCGAAACAGCCGGCGGGTTTTCACGACCTTGGTCGTCGAGATGTTGACGACCGAGGGTTTGAGCGTTTCGACGAGGGGGGCGAAGCTCTCGGGGGCTCCGCGGGCCCACGCCGCTTGCCCGGAGAGGAGCGCAAGCCCCAGGAGCACAGCGAGCCACCCCCGTGTCGAGATCCGCGTCGTGTGCATGGTGTCCGACCTCCTTTCGGCAGTTGGGAAAACAGGAGCGGGCCGCCGGAGCGGCGGCCCCAATATAAGCTCCCCGGATGAGGAGGCAATGAAACGGACCTTAAAATCCCATGAAAGGGGGCCGGACGCTCAGGGGGCTTCGAGACCCAGGTGGGCGCGGAGTCGCTTGGCCACCACCGGCAGATCGGACTCCACCCTCGGATCCCGCTCGGCCGAACCCGCCTCGTCGACGCCCTCGAGGAACAGGTTCGCCGCCGCCCGGACGCCGAGAACCTCGAACCAGGCGTCGAGGATCCGGTGGAGGCAGGTGAACACCGAGTGAGAGGGCGCCCCGGCGGTGGAAAGGACGACGGCCACCCGTTCCCGGGGCGGGGGCTGGCCGAGGAGGTGGATCCGGGACCAGTAGGGCTGGAACCGGTCGATCAGCGCCTTGAGGGGGGCGGGCGGGCCCAGGAAGTACACCGGGCTCGCCACCACGAGGGCGTCGGCCCGGTCCACGGCCTCGTAGACCCGGGGCATGTCGTCGCCCGTGAGCACGCACTCCCCCGTGCGGCCGCAGGCCCCGCAGCCCGTGCAGGGTTTCACCGACACCTCGGCGCACCGAAGATGTTCCGACCGGACCGATGCGCCGGCCAGCAGGGCCTCGAGCCGCGCCGCGAGGGCATCGGTGTTCCCGCCCTTCCGCGGGCTCCCGTGGACGAAGAGGACCCGCCTCTCCATCAGTCCCCCCACAGCCAGACGCCGCGGTTGGATAGCGCGAAGTACTGGTCCTCGAGCACCTTGCGGTGCATCGCCTCTTCCTCGGCGAGGCGCAGAAAAAACTCCCGCCCCCGGCGGTCCGGGGCCTCCTGGGCCAGGCCGCGGTACCTCGTTTCCGCCTCGGCCTCCGTTTCCGCCGCGAGCCGAAGCGCCTCGAGCGCGTCCGCGTGGGAAGAGGGCGGGGTGCGGGGCGGCGCCTCCGCCGCCCTACGGGTCGGCAGGTCGCGGGGGGTGTAGGCGGGCCAGGGCCGGCCGCCGGCGAGTGCTTCGCGCAGTTCCTCCAGATGCCGCCGGTGGTGGTGTTCGAACGCGGCCAACTCCCGAAACATGGCCCGGCCGCCGGGGTGGTCGGTTTGTTCGGCCGCCTGCTCGTAGAAGGCGCGGGCTTCCTCTTCGGCGCGGATCGCCTCGTCCAGGGCTTGGCGAAGATCGGTGGGACGCATCGGGTCTCCTTTTCCGGTCCAAGAAGGAACGCGAGGTGCCGGTAACCGTACCACGCCGCGCCCGCACGGCAAGCGGCGCCGACCGTTCGTACGGCGGCACGAAATAGGGTGCCCCCGCCATATTTGCCGGGTGGATTGAGGGGCCGACATCGTGGTTTCGGACGCGGGTGAACATGGCATCCAACGCTTGATGGGCTGTTGGAAAGAAGAAAATCGTTCGAAGAGACTTGCACAATGTTTGGGGCTGGGCTATATAAGGCCCGTCTACCGGACCGATTGCAAAGGAGGATGAAATGGACAAGCGACTGCTCCTGCAACTGACGGCCGACATCGTCGCCTCGCACGCCTCGATGAACGAGATGGGGCAGGAGGACCTGTTGGGGGAGATCGACAAGGTCTACAAAAAGCTGGCCTCGCTGGCGGGGGAGGAGGTGGAGGAGGAGACGGTGGAAGCCCAGGCCGAAGCCGAGGGCGCCCCGATCCCGGCCACGCCCGTGGTGCCCCCCGAGGTGGCGTTCGGCAAAGACAAGATCTACTGCATGATCTGCGGGAAGGGCATGAAAACCCTGAAGCGCCACCTCTCCACGGCCCATGGCCTCACGCCCAAAGAGTATCTGGAGATGTTCGGCCTGCCCAAGAACACCCCGCTCGTGTCCGAGGAATACTCGGAGCAGCGCAAGCGCATGGCCGCGGAGCTCGGCCTGGCCGACAAGCTGGTGCAGGCCCGGGCCGCCCGGGCGGCGAAGCGCAAGGCCAAGGAGGGGTAGGCCCGGACTCTGCTGGCATCGGAACCGGCCCGGTTCGCCTCGGCGATCCGGGCCGGTTCGCGTTTGGCGAGGTGGCCCATGGGAACGGACAACGTGGTCTTCTTGGAAGTCATCGAGTGGTTCGACCCTTCCGGCCGGGAGGTGGCCCACCGCATCCCGGAGCGCGGATCGGGGGAGTTCAAGATCGGGGCCCAGGTGATCGTGCGCGAAAGCCAGGCCGCGGTGTTCTATTCGGGCGGGGTGGCCTGCGACGCGCTGGGGCCCGGCCGGCACACCCTGATCACGAAGAACGTTCCCCTCCTCACCAAGGCCCTGGCCCTGCCCTGGGGGTTCACGAGCCCGTTCCGGGCCGAGGTCTACTTCGTCAACCTCAAGGTGTTCCCGAACCTGCGGTGGGGCACCCGGGACCCGGTGGCGTTTCGGGACCGGGAGTTCGGGCTGATCCGGCTCAGGGCCCACGGGATCTGCGACGTCCGGGTGACCCAGCCCGTGCTGTTCGTGAACACGCTCGTGGGCACCGAGGCCTCGTACACGGTCGACGCCCTGGAGGCGTACCTGGGCGAGGTGATCGTGTCGCGGCTGAACGACCACCTGGGGGAGCACCTCGATTCGGTCCTCGATCTGCCCACGCGGTACGAGGAGTTGGCCGACGGGCTCCGGGAACGGTTGGCCCGGGATCTCGCAGGCTACGGCCTGGAGCTTGGCCGGCTCTATATCAACGCCATCACGCCCCCGGACGACGTGCAGCAGGCCATCGACGACCGGAGCCGCCTCGGGGCCGTGGGGAACCGGTTGGACGCTCTGGTGAAGCTCAAGGCGGCCGAGGCGCTGGAACGCGCGGCCGACGGGGGAGGGGGGGCCGCCGAGGGGGCCATCGGGCTCGGACTCGGCATGCTCCTGCCGGGGTTCCTGGGGGGCGTGGCCGGCGGAACGGCCCTCTCCGGGGGGGCTTCGTGCCCGGAGTGCGGGTTGCCGGTGGGCCCCGAGGCCCGGTTTTGCCCCCATTGCGGGCACCAGATCCTCGTCACCCGCCGGTGCGGCCGGTGCGGAAAGAACCTCACGCCCAAGGCCCGGTTCTGTCCGGCCTGCGGCGCGCCGGCGGGCGAGAGGCCCGCGCCCCGGGTCTGCGGGGGCTGCGGCGCCGAGAACCGGCCCGAGGCCGTCTACTGCAACGCATGCGGCCGGAAGCTGGAACCCTGACCCGGCTTCCCGAGGCGTCGGCCGGCTGCCCCCAATGCGGGGCCCCGGTGGAGTTGGGGGTGGGCGATCCGGTGCTCCGGTGCGGGTTCTGCCGCACCGGGCTGTACGTGCGGCCCCGGGACTTCCTGGGGTACCACTGGCCGTGGGAGGGGGCGGCGCCCCCGGGGCTCGTGTGGATCCCCTATTGGCGGTTTCGGGGGCTTTGGTACCGGCTGTTCGCCTCGGGAGCCCGGGGGGGGCTGCTCGACGGCACCGGGCCCGGCCGTGCGGGGATCCGGGAGGGGTCGTACCTCGGCGTGAGACCGCAGGCCGTGCGGTTCCGGCTCGGCCTTCCGGCCGAGGGGCGGGTCGTGTGGCCCGACCGGGCGGTCACCGAGGTGGTGGCCGAGGCCGAGACCCAGGCCGAAGCCGCCGGCGGCGAGGCCGCGCCGCTTCGGCGGTTCGTCGGGGAGGTGACGGCCGTCCTGTGGGTCCCCTTCGCCCTGGAACGGGAAGGCGGGGGGTGGCGCTTTCGCCCGCTCTTTCCCGACGGGCCCGAAGGGGCTCTCACCGGAGGGGAGGCCCTTGCGCTCCGACGGGCCCTGGATGAGCCTCCCCGGCCGTGGACGCCGCGGTTCCTCCCCCTCCGCTGTCCCGAGTGCGCGGCCGACCTGCCGACGGTGCCCCACGCGGTGGGGTTCTGGTGCGGGCGGTGCGGCCGGGGGTGGGTGCCGGGGCGCCGCAGACTCGAGCCCCTGGCGTTCCGGGTCAGGGTTTCCCGCGGTTCCGGAGTGCGGTACCTTCCGGTCTGGGAGCTGGAGATCGGGGCCCAGGGGCTTCCGTTCCGGAGCCGGGCCGACATGGTGCGGTGGGCCGTGCCCTACTGGGCCCCGGATCCCGCAGACGGACGGTCCCCGCCGCTCGTGCGGATCCCGGCGTTCAAGCTCCATCCGAGGCTTTTCTTGCGGGCGGCCCGCAACCTGACCCTGGGGCCCGTGGCTGGGGGTGACGCGACGCGGGTCCCGACGGGTCCGGCCGAAGCGGAGGCGGTACGCCTACCGCTTTCCGAGGCGGCCCAGGCGCTAAAGCCCGTGCTCGCGGAAGTAGCCGGCACCCAGCGGGGAAAGGCGGCGGCGGTGCTGGGCGCCCGCCTGCGGGTGCGCGCCGCGCGTCTCGTCCTCCTCCCGTTTGTGCGCCGGGGCGCCGAGTGGGTCGAAGAGACCTCCGGGGTGGCCGTGCCCGCGGCCGCCCTGGAGCGCGGCCGGGGGCTTTGACCCGGGGTGCCGCACCCCGCCGGCGTCCACGCGTCC
>CAZUYO010000185.1:0-5935 GCA_964624725.1 uncultured Thermodesulfobacteriota bacterium | reverse complement strand
GACCTGCGACGAACGGCGAGCTTTTCCGCGAGCGCGAGCCCACGAAGGGCCCCCGTTCGTAGGGCGACCGGGGTGCGGCGTTCCGGACAGGGGAGGAAGATTTCGAGGGGGGGAACGGGGCGTGCCGGTTCCCCTGGGGTGGCTCCTTCTCCCAATCCAAGAGGTTCCGGACGGGGGGAACCGGCAGGCCTACCCGCTTCCGGTCGGGGCCGGAGAGGAGGAAGCGGATCGCCGGGGCATGGGGCCCGCCTCCCTCCCGCGGCTGAGAGCGGCATCCGACGTCCTCTAGGCCCGCCACGTGGCCGGACGCCCTCTACGGAAAAGCGCATCCGGTCGTCTCCGGGGTGTGGCGGAGCGGGGTTCAGGGGGTCGGAGGTTCGAATCCTCTCGTCCCGACCAGAACATGTGAGGGCCCGCGGCGGGGATCGCCGCGGGCCCTTTTGCGTGCTGGAACGGGGGGGAGTGGGCTAGTCTTGCCCCACCGGCACCACCAGGAGCGGAATTTGGGACTCCCGGAGCACGTGCTCGGCCACGCTGCCGTTCATGAGGCGCTCGAGTTTCCCGCGCAGGTGGTGGCCCATGAGGATCAAGTCGGCGCCCACCTCCCGGGCGGTTTCCACGATCCGGTGGTGGGGTTCGCCCTCCACCACCCGCACCTCCGTGCCGGAGGGGAGGTACCGGTGGGCATGGTCGGAAAGCTTCTGGGCGAACTCCGACTCGAGCTCGGCCTCGGATTCGTCGGTGTCGCGGGTGGCCACGGTGAAGCCCAGGATGCCCTCGCTCTCCTCCACCACGTACAGCGCGGTCACCCGGGCGTGGAACCGTTCGGCCATCGCGGTGGCGTACCCGGCCACGCGGGAGCTGGCGTCGGTGATGTCGATGGGCACGAGGATGTGTCGGATTTCCGGAACCATGGACCTTCTCCTTTCGCGTTGGGGCGCGTGAGCGCTACACGTTGAACACGGAGGCCATCTGCGCGGCCTTGGCCTGCGCCGTGGCGAACAGTTGCTGGGTGACGGGTTCCGGCACGCCGTACCGGGCGGCGGCGACCTCGACCATGCGTTCTACCCCGGAGTGTTCCGGGCTTTCGCAAAGGATGGCGGCCAACTGCACGCCGGGCGGGCAGCGGCCCGGCTCGGGGCCCTCGGCGTGGTGGTCCTCGACGGCGGCCGCCAGGGGCTCGGGTAGCTCCCAGTCCCGGCACACCCGGGCTCCCACCTCGGCGTGGGTCCAGCCGAAGGCCTCCTGCTCCAGGGCGTGGAGTTCGCCCTCCCCGGCGTGCCACCGTTCCAGGATGCGGCCGTAGGTGGCGGTGTGGTGCTGGGCCAGCAGGGGCACCGCCAGGTCCACCAGAAGGCCCCAGGTGAAACACTCCATGCGGGTCGAAGGGTGGAGCAGTCCCGCGAACTCCTGTGCCATCGCCGCCCGGGTGACCGCCGTGCGCCAGAACCGCGCCGGCTCGAATCCCCGGAAGCACTGCTGGGGCAGGGCTTCCCGCACCGCGACGCTGATCAGCACGGACTCCAGCCGCCCCAGCCCCAGGAGGGCCACGGCGTGGTCCACGCTGGTGACCTCCCGCCGGAGGGCGAAGGCGGCGGAGTTCACGGTCCGCAGGACCCGCACCGAAAGCCCGGGGTCCGCCGAGATGGTCTCCGCGATCTCGGCGGGGGATTTCTCCCCCTCCCGGATCTCCCGCATGGCTTTCATGGCCACCGGGTGGAACGCCGGCAGCTCGGCCCCCTGGAGGGGGACGACCGTGCGCTTCTTGGCCGGTTTTTTCGCGGTGGCCTTTCCTGGACCTGCGGCCTTGTTCGCCGGGGCCTTCTTCTTCTTCTTCTTCTTTCCGAGTCCAAACATCTGGGGCCTCCTCAATCGGCTCTGCGGGCCATCTTGTTGGCCAGGATGCTGAGGAGCCCCCCCAGTCCGAGATACCCGAGGATCACCTCGATCACGGCGAGCACCTGGGCCGCGGACGTGGCGGGGGTCACGTCGCCGTAGCCCAGGGTCGTGAGGGTGACGATGCTGTAGTAGAAGGGGGTGAGGGCGGTGGGGTGGTCGCCGGGGTCGATGCCGACCAGGAGGTAGAGGCATCCGAACACGAGCGCCAGGCCCAGGTTCCACAGGCCCCACCGCCACAGGCTCCGGCCGCAGTCGGAGGTGAGCCACCACAGCCGGTACAGGAACTCGTGCCAGCGGCTCTGCTGGCGAAACTCGTAGAGGTAGTTTTCGTCGAGCACGTGGCGCCGGAAGAGGTACGCGCCGGTGAAGTCCACGTCGCGCACGTCCACCCCGATCCATGTGGCGGAGCGGAACCCCTTGAGCCCGCGCATGCGGGCGTTCCGAAGGTCGGCGCCGGTGAACGTGGCCCCGGAGACGTCGGCGAGCGCAAAGTCCGCCCCCCGCAGGTCGGCGCCCGAAAAATCGGCTCCCCGGAGCTCGGCCTCCCGGAACCGGGCTCCGGAGGCTTTGACGGCCCGGAGGTCGGCGTTCCGAAGCTCGGCGCGGGCGAAGGTGGCGTGCTCGAGGTCGGCCCCGAAGAAGATCGCCTCCTCCGCATCGGTTTCCCCGAAGCCGGTCCGCCGGGCCCGGCAGCCGTTCAGTTGGGCCCCGCGGAGATCCGCGCCCAGGAGTTCGGCCCCCTCGAGGTTGGCCTTGCTGAGGTCGGCCCCCACGAATGACGCCCCGTTCAGGCTGGCGTTGCTCAGGTTCGCCCCCGAAAGATCGGCGTGGGAGAAGTCGTACCCGGCGAGATCGAGGCCCGAGAGGTCCTCCCCGGCCAGGCGGATGCCCCGGAGGTCCCGCTCCTCCCCGCTCTCGGTCCAGATCGAGCGCTCGGAGCTCCGGAGCCGCTCCAACACCCGGTCGCGGGCGGCCGTGCCGTCCTCGTCCGCCAGGAGCCACCGGGCCGTCAGGGGGCCCAGTTGCTCGGGCGGGAGCGACCAATCGCGTTGGACCGCGTCGGGCGGGGTGCTCATCGGGGCTTCTGCTCCGGGTCGACCGGGGTGCGGGTGCCGAGGTTTCGTCCAGCACTCTCATCGGCCCCACTGGAAGCGTTCTTTAGGAGGAAGGATCGAAGGAGGGGGGCGCGGGGCCGGAGAACCCGGGCGCCGGGCCGTCAGCCGGCCCGCTCCACCCAGCCCCGGAGGCCCTTGAGGGTATTGCCGAAGAAGTACCGCTCCCGTTCCCGGACGTCCCCCGGCAGGGACGAGAAGGATGTGAATCGGGGGTCGGTGCGAAGGAGGTCCCGGAACACCGCGACCTCGAAGGCCGGCCCCTCGAGGCGCCGGTGGGCCCGGACGACCTCCACCCAGCGGTCGAGCTGTTCCCCGGCGGCGGAGAGGATCCCGTCCGGGTCCGGGACGGCCCCGTAGTGGCCGAGGCACGCGAGCTCCCCACCCAGTTCCCGGGCCCGGGCCAGGGACTCCCGGTACACGTCGTGCCGAAACGGCGGCGGGGTGGCGGGCCGCCAGCAGTCCGTGGCCGGCCCGGGGGCGCGGACCCCGGCGAGCTCCCCCACGAAGAGCCAGGGGCCCACGCGAAACGCCAGGTGGTGGGGGGCGTGGCCCGGGGTCTCGAGGCACTGGATCCGAAACCCGGCGGCCTCGAGCTCGTCGGGCGAGGCCAGGTTTCCCGGGGGCACGGGGGCGATGGGCCCGTAGGCCTCGGCCAACCGGCCCAGGACCTTTCGGGAGCCGTCCCACAGGGCCGTGGGGTCGGCCAGATGGGGCGCGCCCCTCCGATGGCAGACGACCGTCGCGTCCGGCTGCTCGCGGACCAACAGCCCGGCCCCGCCGGCGTGGTCGATGTGGATGTGGGTGAGGAGCACCGCTTCCAGCCGCTCCACCCCCAGGGCCGCCAGCGCCTCCCGGAGCGCCGGGATGGCGGCCGCCGGCCCGGGATCCACCACGACGGCCCGGTTCCCCCGCCGGAGCACCCAGGCGCTCAGGAACTGCCGGAACCCTTCCAGACCGGGAAGGTCCAGGTCCACCAGGAACAGGTCTCGCTCCACCTCGTGCACGGCCACGGGGCTCTCCTTTCGCGTTCGTTTCGGCAACGAGACCCCCCGGTTCTATCGCGGTCGTGGCGGGCAGCACAACGAAAAACCGCCCCGCCGGACGCGGGGTCCGGCGGGGCGGCGGGATTTGCGGGATCTCCGCTCGGCTCAGGCGGCCTGGAGGATCGCCTGGAGATCCTCGTCGGGGGTGGAGATCGGCTTGATGTCGAAGTTGTCCACGAGCACCTGGAGCACGTTGGGGGTGACGAACGCGGGCAGGCTGGGCCCGAGCCGGATCCCCTTGATCCCGAGGTGCAGGAGCGTGAGCAGGATCGCCACGGCCTTCTGCTCGTACCAGGAGAGCACCAGCGACAGGGGCAGGTCGTTCACCCCGCAGTCAAAGGCGTTGGCGAGCGCCACGGCGATCTGCACCGCGGAGTAGGCGTCGTTGCACTGGCCCACGTCCAGGAGCCGCGGGATGCCGCCGATGTCACCGAGTTTCTTGTCGAAGAACCGGAACTTCCCGCAGGCCAGCGTGAGCACCACGGTGTCGGCCGGGGTCTTCTCCACGAACTCGGTGTAGTAGTTCCGGCCGGGCTTCGCGCCGTCGCACCCGCCCACCAGGAAGAAGTGCTTGATCGCGCCCGCCTTCACGGCCTCGATCACCTTGTCGGCCACGCCGAGCACGGCGTTGCGGGCGAACCCCACCATGACCGAGCCCTTGTCCTCGTCCTCGGCGAACCCGGGGAGCTCCAGGGCCTTCTGGATCACCGGGCCGAACTCGCCGTTGGGCACGTGTTGGACGCCCGGCCAGCCCACGAGCCCCGTGGTGAACAGGTTCCCCTCGTACCCCTTGGGGTCCTGCAGGCAGTTCGTGGTCATCAGGATCGCGCCGGGGAACGCCGCGAACTCCTTCTTCTGGTTCTGCCAGGCCGTGCCGTAGTGGCCGTAGAAGTGGGGGTACTTCTTGAGCTCGGGGTAGCCGTGGGCCGGGAGCATCTCGCCGTGGGTGTACACGTAGATGCCCTTGTCCTTCGTCTGCTCCAGGAGGTCGGCCAGGTCCTTGAGGTCGTGGCCCGACACCAGGATGGCCTTGCCCTTCTTGTGGCCCAGGGGCACCTCGGTGGGCACGGGGTGGCCGAACCGGCCCGTGTTCCCGGCGTCCAGAAGCTCCATGGCCCGCAGGTTCGCCTCGCCGGTCTTGAGCGCGAGTCCCACCCAGTCCTGGAGCCCGAGGCTCTTGTCGGTGATCTTCGAGAGCGCCTCGTGGATGAAGGCGTACACCGCGTCGTCCTCTTGGCCGAGGATCGCGGCGTGGTCGGCGTAGGCCGCCACCCCCCGGACGCCGTAGAGGGTGATCTCCTGGAGGCTTTTGACGTCGTCGTCGCGGTCGGCGTCGATGGGGAGCCCGATCTCCTCGCCCTGCTTCACCATGCCGGCCTCGTCCGCGGCCGGCTGGAAGCTCGCGGCGGGGTCCGCGAACGTGGTGGTGCCGCCGGCGGCGGCGACCTTCTGCTTCAGGGCCTCGCGCCGCTCCACGGCCTCGCGGATCCAGGCCACGAACCGGGCCGGGTCGAAGTCCACGTTGGTCAGGGTGGAGAAAATGGCCTGGGCGGTGAACCGGTTCACCTCGGGGTCCACGACCCCCACCTTCCGGCCCTCGGCCGCCACGGCCGAGAGGCCCCGGACGGCGTAGGTCAGAAGGTCCTGGAGCGCGGCGACCTCGGGGGATTTCCCGCAGACGCCCCACTTGGTGCACCCGGTCCCCTGGGCGGTCTGTTCACACTGGTTGCAGAACATGGCGTACCTCCTCGAAACGATGGGGTGAGAAACGACTCTTCCTTGGAACGGCGCCGATCATACGGGTTCGGGGGCCCCGTTCCCTTGAGCCAGGTCAAAGATGCCAGGGTTTTCGAGGAGGGCAAGGAAAGGCTGGGCGGC
>CAZUYO010000184.1:0-5964 GCA_964624725.1 uncultured Thermodesulfobacteriota bacterium | reverse complement strand
CCCCAGGGGAGGGGGGACCGCTCTTGGTCGGCGGGGAGCGCCTGCGTCCGGTCTCCCTCTCCCCCCTTGGGGGAGAGGGCCGGGGTGAGGGGCCGTGTCGCTACCCCCTCCCCCCACTCCCCTCCCACCAGGGAAAGTGGAGCCGCTTTGCCCGGCGAGGAGCCGGGCGCCGTCTGTCTCCCTCTCCCCCTTGGGGGAGAGGGCCGGGGTGAGGGGGGAACCGGAACACCTCCTCCATCGCCCGCACGTGGGCCTCCAGGGAGAAGAGCCGTTCGGCCCGGGCCCGGCCGGCCCGGCCCAGGGCCGCCGCCTCGACGGGATTCCGGAGAAGGTTCTCGATCGCCCCGGCCAGTTCGGCCGGATCGTCCGGGGGCACGAGGAGCCCGGTCTCCCCGTCGGCCACCACCTCCGAAAGCCCCGCCACCCGGCTCGCCACCACGGGCACCCCGCAGGCCATGGCCTCGGCCGCCACCCGGCCGAACCCCTCTCCCGGCTCCCGGGTGGGCGCCACGAGGGCCGTAAGCCGAGGATAGAGGGCCTCGGGCCGGGGGGTCGGGGGCGCGAACTCCACCCGGTGTTCCAGGGGACGGGCCAGGGTGCGGAGGCGTTCCGCGTATTCCCCCGGGCCGGAGCCCACCACCAGGAACCGGACGCCGGGCACCCGCCCCGCGGCGGTCCGCGCCGCCTCCAGGAACACGTCCACCCCCTTGAGCGGGATCCACTGACCCACGAACCCCACGAGGGGCGGGGCCTCCGGCGGCCCCGCCGGCCGGAACCGTTCGAGGTCCAGGCCGTTGTAGACCACCGCGGCCCGGGGGCGAACGGCCGGGGGAAACCGCTCCAGCACGCCGCGGCTCGTCGCCACGATCCGGTCCACGACCCGGGGCAAAAGGCGGTCGAACAGGGGATCGGGCTCCCGGACCCGCACGTGCCAGACGGCGCGGGCCCCGGTGCCCCGGCAAGCCAGGGCCGCGGCGAAGGCGCTGAGCGGCCGGTCTGCGTGCACCACGGCCGCCCCGGTCCGCCGGATCTCCCGCCGCAGGAACGAGACCCGGCGGGCGAGCCCTGCGGGACCCCGGGAGCCGGGCCCCAGGGGGCCCGAGATCCAGGGAACCCCGTGGGCGTCGAGGGCGGAGGACAGGGGCCCCGGCGCCGGCAGCGCGACCAAAGGGCGGTGGCCCCGGGCCTTTAGCCCTGCCACGAGCCCCAGGAGGCTCTGTTGCCCCCCCAGGTCGGCCCGGGTCTGGTCGCTCAGGTGGAGCGTGCGGAGGGGCGGGGCCGGTCCCCGGGTGGGCGCGGGGTTCGCGGTCATCGTTCGGCTCCCTCGGGTTCGTCCCGAAGAGGGTTCGAGGGGCCCGGGGCGGCGCCGAGGATCTCCAGGGCCGGGGCCAGAACCTCGCCCTCCCCGATGGCCGCCAGACAGCGGTGGTCGGGGCAGGCGCCCCGACCACAGGGCCGGCAGGGCACCGGGGGGCAGAGCACCCGGTTTTCGGCCCCCAGGGGCCAGAACCGCACCGGATCCGTCGGGCCCAGGAGGGACACCGTGGGAACGCCCAGGGCCGCGGCCAGGTGCAGGGGGCCGGTGTTGTTGGAGATCACGAGGTCCATGAGGCCCATGGCGTCGACGAGCCGGGAGGGGTCGAGGTCGCAGACCGCGGCGCCCGTGGTGCCGGCCGCCGTCCGGACCAGGTTCCCCTCCCCGGGCGTCCCGAAGGCGAACACCCGCGCGTTGGCCCGGCGGGCCAGTTCGTCGGCCACCCGGCCGAACCGCTCGGCCGGCCAGCGCTGGCTCGGGTAGGTGCCGCCGGGGACCAGGGCGACCCGGGGCAGGGCCCGGTCCGCCGGCCCGAGACCGAGGTGCCGTTCGGCCGCTTCCCGGTCCGCCGGGCGGGGGAACAGGCGGGGAAGCCCCACGGGCACGCCGGGACAAAGGTGGTCGGCCGCCCGGGCCACCACCCGCCAGAAGTGCTCGGGGGTGCGGGCCGAGCCGAACCGGGTGCCGAAGATCCGGCCCCGGCCCCGGGTCGTGAACCCGGCCGCGGGCCACCCGAGGGCCCGGGCGATCCGCACGCCCTGGAGGTCCTCGTCGGCCGTGAGGTCCACGAAGGCGCTGCCGGCGGGGAGGGCCTCCCGCAACCGCCGGGCCACGTCCTCCGGGGGGGTGCCGGCCGAAACCGAGATGACGCGGTCCGGGCCCGGGATCCGCCCGGCCAGGGACGCGAGGCCCGGCCGGCACAGGAGCGCCACCGGCCGCCCCGCCGCGGCCAGGGCCAGGGCCTCGATCGTGGGCGAGGCCAGCACCAGATCGCCCAGGCGGTGGGGAAAGAAGACCGCCAGGCCGGCCGCCTCCGCGAGCCGCACCGGCCCGAGGCGCGGTCCCCGGGCGGCGGCCCGGGCCCGGGCCCAGTGGTAGAGGGGCGCGAGGCGGCGGATCACCGGACCGCCTCCGGCGCCCGGACGCGGGAGCCGATGGGGACGCGTTCGAGAACGGACGGCGCGAACAACAGGGCGGCCGCGAAGGCCAGGCGCAGGGCCGCGGCCCCCCGCCCTCCCGGCGCGGGAAGGACGGAGCCCACCGCCCAGGCCGCCGCGGCCGCCAGGAAGGCGCGGGCCACCGGGCCCCCGAGGGTGGCCCAGGGGATCCGGGGCCCGTAGACCCGCCGGAGCCCGGCCCACAGGAACCCGGCCTGGGCCGCGCCGAGGGCCGTGACCGTGGAGGCCAGGGCTCCCGGAAGCCCGAACCGGGGCACCAGGAGGACCGAGCCCAGGGCGTTGGCCCCGGCGGCCAGAAGCCCGGCGCGAAGCTCGAGCCGGGGCACCTCGGAGCCCCGGAGCACCGCCCGCACCGGGGAGGTGAGGGCCGAGGCCAGGGGAAACGCGGCCAGGGCCGAGAGCACGGCGGCGGAGGCCGGGTCCCAGGCGCCGGGCCCCATCCAGAGCGTGAGAAGGGCGCCGGGCTCCAGGAGGAGCAGGAGGCCCACGGGAAGCCCCAGGGGCACCGTGAGGCGCCAGGCCTCCTCCAGCACCCCGGCCGCACCCCCTGCGTGCCGGGCGGCCGCCGCCACGGCCGGCATGGCCAGGAACCAGGGGAGCCACGCCGCCTGGAGCGGGATCTTGGCCCCCACCTCGTAGTGCCCCACGGCCGCGAGCCCCACGAAGGCCCCCAGGAGGAGTTTGTCCACCTGGCCGTTCACGAGGTCGGCCAGCGCGGTGCCCTGGAGCCGGAGGCCATAGCTCACAAGGGGCTTGAGGTCGGAAAGCCTAACCCACTGTGGTACAAGCCTTACCGATGGCACATGCTTCCGGCACAGGGCGCCGTAGGCGGCGGCGCAAAACCCGGCCTGGATGAGCGCCTCGGCCACGAGCCCGTCGAGCCCCCAGCCGGTTCGGAGCACCCAGACCGTGAGCCCCCCGTGGAGGAGCGCGGAGGCCATCACGACCCGGGCGGCGGCCTCGTGGCGCTCGGCCGCCAAGAGGAGCCCCCGCCATCCGGCCGTGGCCTGGCGGACCGCGAGCACCAGGGCCACCCCGCGAAACACCCGGACGGCCAGGGGGAGGTCGGCCGGGCCGACCCCGAGGAGGGGGAGGAGGGCGGGGGCGGCCACCCAGGCCGCGGGAACCACGACCCCGAGGAACGCGAGGTAGAAGAGGGTGCCGCTCGACAGGGCCGCCCGGGCCCGGTCGGGCCGCCCGGCCCCCAGGTGGCGGCCCAGCTCCCGCACGTACGCGAAGGACACGCCGAGGTCCAGGAATCCGGCGTAGTTCACGGCCACGGCCACGAGCGACCACAGCCCGAACCGCTCCGGCCCCAGCACGGCCACCACGTAGGGGGTAAGGCCGAACCCGACCCCGGCGGAGACCAGCCGGGCCCCGACGGTCCAAAGCCCCCTTCGGGCGAGCCCGCTCATCCCACGGCCCTCCGCGGCCCGAGGAGGTCGAGGGCCGCGGCCTCCACCTCCTCCACCGAAAGGGCGGTGAGGCACCGGCGGTCGGCGCAGCTCCGGCGGGGCGGGTAGCAGGGCCGGCAGCCGAGGGTGCGGGAGAGCACCCGGTGCCCGTCCCCCCAGGGGCCGAACCGGGCCTCGTGGGTCGGGCCGAAGAGCGCCACCGTGGGTGTTCCCACGGCCGCGGCCAGGTGCATGGGGCCCGAGTCGTTGGTGACCAGGAGGTCGAGGCGGGCAAGGAGCGCCGCGGCCACCCGGATCGGCACCGGGGGGATCACGGGCCCCTCGGCAAGGGCCGCGACCTGGTCCTGCTCGCCCGGGCCGGCGAGCCAGGCCACGGAGCAGCCCCGGGCCGCGAGGCGCCCGGCGAGCGCCCGGAACCGCTCGCCCGGCCAGCGCTTGAAGGCGAGGCCCGCCCCGCACCCGGCCTGGAGGGCCACCCGGGGCCCGGGGCCCCAGTGCCGGAAAAGCACGGTCTCCGCCTGGGCCCTGTCGTCCTCCGTGGTCCAGACCTCGGGATCGGGGACCTCCCGGGCCGGGGCGAAGGGGGCCACGATCCGCAGGTTCGCCGGCACCTCGTGGATCCGGAAGTCCGGCGCCACCGGGTGGGTGAACCCCGGACCCTCCCCGGCCGTGGCCCGGGCCCCCGCGAGCCGGGCGATCCACCGGGCCTTGGCCGGGTTGTGCCCCGTGGCCACGAACAGGAGATCGGGCCGGGGGCGCCGCAGCCAACGGACCAGGCGCGGGAGGTCCCGCCCGCTCCGGTAGCGGAAGGCCCGGCCGGCGAAGGGGGCGCGCTCCACCACGGACCAGGCGGCCACCGAGGCCACCACCGCGTCGATCCGGGCCCCCGGGTGGGCCCGGGCCAGGGCCTTCAGGGCCGGGGTCAGGAGCACCATGTTCCCGATGCCCCCGAGCATCACGGCGACGATCCGGGTCACGGCCGGTCCTCCCGCAGCGCGAGCCGCCGCCGGGCCGCCACCTCCAGGGCCGAAACCAGCCCGGCCACGCCGAGAACCTGGACGAGCAGCACCGCCGCCGGCCCCCCCTCGGCCCGGGGCAGGGCCACGGCCGCGAGCCCCACGGTGGCCGCGAAGGCGTGGATGAACACCACGGTCGCGGTGCGGCTTCCGAACACCGCGGCCAGGCGGTGGTGGATGTGGTCGGTGCCGGCGTAGGCCAAAAGCTCCCCTAAGGTCGAGACCTTCCCCGTGGCGAACCGCTCGACGCTGGTGTAGGCCAGGTCGAACAGCGGCACGAAGAACACGAGCACCGGCACGCAGGCCGACACGAGGGGCCGGGCCGGGGACCAGTCGCCCACGATGGCCAGGGCCCCCAGGGTGAACCCGAGGAACGTGGACCCCGAGTCCCCCAGGAAAATGAGGGCCGGCCGGCCGGGCCGCCAGTTGGCCGGGAGGAACCCCAGGGCGGCCCCGGCCAGGGCCGCCGTGGCGACCCCGAGGCCGGGGGTGCCGGTGCGCCAGGCGAGCACCCCCAGGACCCCGGCCGCGATGACGCCCAGGCCTCCGGCCAGGCCGTCCATCCCGTCGAGGAAGTTGAAGGCGTTGGTGACGGCCAGCATCCACAGGAAGGTGAGGGGGACGTCCACGGCCCACCACCACGCGGCCGCCTTGGGGGGCACGAGCTTCACCACCACCCCGGCCTGGACCAGGATGCCCACGGCCACGGCCTGCACGAGGAGCCGGAGGCCCGCGGGAAGCCCCCGGGCGTCGTCGGCCGCGCCCAGGGCGAAGATGACCGCCGCCGCGAGCACCACCCCCCGCACGGCCGGGGCGAATCCCCCGCCGGCCCAGAGGGCGGCGAGGAAGGCGAGGAACACGGCGACCCCGCCCAGCCGGGGGGTGGGGGTGCGGTGGATCCGGCGGGGCCCGGGCTTGTCCACGGCGCCCATGCCCCGGGCGAGGCGGCCCGCCAGGGGAATGAGGAGCCGCCCGAGCCCCCCGGCCAGGACCAGGGCGGCGAGCCACCCGGGCGCCCCCGCGAACCGGAGCCCCAGGCC
>CAZUYO010000183.1:1232-5986 GCA_964624725.1 uncultured Thermodesulfobacteriota bacterium | reverse complement strand
TCCAAAGGAACGAGCATGCGCTTCTCGAGTGAAGAGATCCTGGAAACCATTGGCATGATCGCCGAGGACCGGCTGGACGTGCGCACGGTGACCCTCGGCATCTCCCTGTGGGACTGCGCCGACCCCGACCCCGGGGCCTGCGGCCGCAAGGTGGCCGAGAAGATCCGCGCCCGGGCCGGCCGTCTCCGGGAGGTGGCCACGGAGATCGAGGCCGAGTTCGGCGTGCCCATCGTGAACACCCGGGTGAGCCTCACCCCCCTCGCCCTGGTCGTGCCCCGCACCGAGCCCGAGGCGTTCGCCGAGGTGGCCCGGGCGGTGGACGAGGCCGGGGCCGACGTGGGCGTGAACTTCGTCGGTGGGTTCTCGGCCCTGGTCCAGAAGGGCGCCACCGAGGTGGACCGGGCCCTGATCCGGGCGATCCCCCGGGTGCTCGCGGACACCGAGCGGCTGTGCTCCTCGGTGGTGGTGGCGAGCACCCGCACGGGCATCAACATGGACGCCTGCCTCGAGATGGGCCGGGTCATCCGGGAGACGGCCGAACGCACGGCCGACCGGGACGGGATCGGGTGCGCCAAGCTCGTGGTGTTCGCAAACCCGGTGGAGGACAACCCCTTCATGGCCGGCGCGTTCCTGGGACCCGGGGAGCCCGAGGCCACGGTGCTCGTGGGGGTGAGCGGCCCCGGGGCGGTGCGCCGGGCCCTGGAGGGGCTGGACCCCGGGGCCGACCTGGGGGAGGTGGCCGAGACGATCAAGAAGACCGCGTTCAAGATCACCCGCATGGGGGAGTTGGTGGGCCGCGAGGTGGCCCGGCGGCTCGGGGCCCGGTTCGGGATCCTGGATCTCTCCCTCGCCCCCACCCCGGCCGAGGGCGACAGCGTGGCCCGCATCCTCGAGGTCATGGGGCTCGGCCGGGCCGGGGCCCCGGGATCCACCGCGGCCGTCATGATGCTCAACGACGCCGTGAAAAAGGGCGGCATGTTCGCCTCGTCGTCGGTGGGGGGCCTTTCGGGGGCGTTCATCCCGGTGAGCGAGGACGCCGGCATGATCCAGGCGGCCGAGGAGGGCGTGCTCACCCTGGAGAAGCTCGAGGCCATGACGGCGGTGTGCTCGGTGGGCCTCGACATGATCGCGGTGCCCGGCGACACCCCGCCCGAGACCCTGGCCGCGATCCTGGCCGACGAGATGGCGATCGGGGTCGCCAACGGGAAGACGACGGCGGTGCGGATCATCCCGGCCCCGGGGAAGAAGGCGGGCGACCGGGTGCGGTTCGGGGGGCTTCTGGGCGAGGCCCCGGTCATGCCGGTGAACCCCACCCCGTGCGCGGGCTTCGTGCGGCGGGGCGGCCGGATCCCGGCCCCGGTCCAGGCGTTCCGGAACTGAGGGCGCGGGCCGTGGCCCCCGGAGGAGCCGTCCCATGAATGTCCTGCGCTGGGCCCTTTACGCGCTCGCCGGGGTGGCGTTCGCCGCCTGCCTGTGGTTCGGGGTGGAGGCGGGCCGGTTCGTGGCCCGGTCCGAGGCCGTCACGGCCACGGTGGAGGGCCGGCAGAAGGTGGGGCTTCGCACCTGGGAGATCGCCCTCGCGTTCCCGGGCCCGGACGGGGCCGAGCGCAGGGTGAATCTCCGGGGGTACTACAACGACCCGGCCCACGCCCCGGGGGCCGAGGTGCCGATCCGGGTGGCGGGCGACGACGTGCGGCCGGCGGCCTGGGAGGATCTGGCCATCCCGCCGCTCGTGGCCGGGTTGCTGGGCGGGGTGTTCCTCTGGCTCGCCGCCCTGGTGGGCCGGGGGCCCCGGGCCTCAGGCGCCGGCGCCGAAAAGCCACAGGAGTAGGGCCACCGCGAACCCCTGCACCACCCAGGCCACCAGGCAGACCCCGGCCGCCCGGGGCGTGCTCTTGTAGTCCAGGGCCTGGCGCACGGCCACCACCATGGCCGCGATGGTCCACACCCCGGCGACGAGGTGGGCGATCCACTGGAGGGGGTCGATCACCCCGACCACCCGCACGATGCCCGGCGCCGCCGCGAACCCCACGGTGCGCAGGAGTTCCCCGTGGTCGGCCCGGGTCTCCGACTCCGGGAAGAGACGGGTGCCCACCCAGTAGGCCAGGTACGCCCACACGTACCAGCCCACCAGGGCGACCACGGTGCCCAGGAGGAGCCCCCCGCGGCCGTGGTACCCTCCGATCCCGGCGGCGAGGCTCGAAAGCACCACCACCCCCACGGCCTGCCCCAGGGCCGACCGGTCGGCCTCCACCTCCTCGTAAAGCTGCGGGTCGAGCCGGGCCGCCCGCACCACGCGGTTCACGAACGAATTGGCCATCGCGGTTCTCCTCCGTTGCACGAGTCCCCGGCGCCGCCCGCTTCCGTGCCCGGTCACACCCCCGAGAGAAGGAAATCGACCGCCCGCAGGATGTCCTCCCGGTGATGGGCAAGGCTGCCCACCCGCTCCCCGAGCCGGGACCGGAGCACCCCCGCGAGTTCGGCCGTGGACATCACCACCCGCCTTCCCTCCACCTCGAACACGGGGTTCAGGTGCCGGGCCGGCTTGGGCATGGCCTCGGCGGCCACCAGGGGCACGACCACCCGGGTGGCCAGGGGATCCAGCAGGTCGCTCTGGATGTCCAGGAGAAACGGGATCTCCCCCCGGGTGGTCTCGTCCGGGTTGCGGTAGACGTCGAACTGGGCCATCAGAACCGGCGCCACCCGTCGCTGAACACCCCCCGGGCGCTCACCCTCCGGTTGTACGCCTCGATCGCCTCGCGGTTCTCCTCGCGCCAGCGCTCCTGGTACCGTTCCGCGAGGATCTCCGCGAGCTTCTCCTCCAGGGCCCGGGAAAGGTTGATGCCTTCCTCCCTGGCCTTCCGGAGGAGGTCCTGGTTTACGGTGACGTTCGTCGCCTTCTTGGGCGCGGTGGGCTCGAACAGGGGAATCATGGGGACGCCTCCGGGTAATGCGCATTGTGATGCGCATAGAGTGCGCCCATACGGCCTGGGGGTCAAGGTGCCCTGGATCTTGAGCCCTTCCCGCAGTCGGTGGTACACGGGAGGCCAAGGGGCGGGGCCGCCCCGCCCGTCCCGTAGATGCCAGCGGGTTCCTGCCCCGCGGCGGAGCCCCGCCTCCCTACGCCCCAAGGCAACGGCTGCGAAGGAGTCCCCATGGCCGTCACCCCCGCGATCCGGTTCTTGAAGCAGCGAAAGATCCCCCACGAGGCCCGGGAGTACGACCACAAGGTCAAGGGCGCCGAGTACGCGGCCGAGGCCCTCGGGTGGCCGGTGGAGGCCATGGCCAAGACCCTGGTGGTGGCCCTGGGGGACCGCACGTTCTGCCAGTGCGTGCTGCCGGGCGACGTGGAACTCTCGCTGAAGAAGCTCGCCCGGCTCGCCGGGGTGAAGGCGGCCCGCATGGCCACCGTGGACGAGGCCCAGAAGCTCACCGGGTACCTGGTGGGAGGCATCAGCCCCTTCGGCGTGCGAAAGCCCGTGCCCGTGTGGGTGCACGAGTCGCTCATGGGGTTCGAGACCATCGGGGTGAACGGCGGCCGCCGGGGGCTCATCGTGTTCCTGGCGCCCCAGGCGCTGGTGGACGCCGTGGGCGCCCGGGTGGCCGATCTGGCGGCGTGACCATGGGCCGGTCCGAGGCGGAGGAGACGCGGCTCCGGTACCTCTACCGGGCCCTCGTGGTGCGCGGGAAGCTCCGGCTCCCGCCCGAGGCGGCCCGGGCCCTGGTGGGGCCCGACTGCGCCTACCACCTCTACCGCCACCTGCCGGCCCGGGGCCCGATCCCCGCCCCGAGAGAAGGGGAGTCCGGCTCCGAGGACGGCGGCGGGCCGGCCTGATTTCCCCTTACTCTTCCCCCCGTCGCAGGGCCTTCTTGCGGCTGTGGAGCCGCTTTTCCTTGAGGCGCCGTTCCCTGGCGGCCCGGCCGGGGCGGGTGGGGATGCGGCGTTTGCGCCTGCGCCGCCGCCGGCGCAGGGCCTCGGCCAGCCGTTCCAGGGCGATCCTACGGTTCTCGGCCTGGCTCCGGCGCTCGGTGGCCGTGACCACGATCCCCGTGGGAAGGTGCCGGATCCGCACCCCGGTCTCCCGGGTGTTCCGGTGTTGGCCCCCGGGGCCCGAGGCCCGAAGGAACGTGATCTCCAACTCCTCGTCCCGGAACGGTTCGTCGCTCACGGGGCCGCCTCCGTCTGCCACAGGACCCGGGCCGGGGCGCCGTCGCCCCGGGCCACGGGGAGCGGCAGGCAGTGGAGCACGCCCGGGCCGGCGGGTACGCCCTCAAGCCGCAGGTTCTCGACGATCACGGCCCCGGCGCCGAGGAGGATCCGGTGGGCCGGCAGGTCCGCGGCCCCGACGGGATCGGCGCTCGGGCCGTCCAGCCCCACGAGCCGGGCCCCGGCCTCGACGAGGCCCCGGGCTTCCTCCGGCGTGAGCCCCTCGTCCCCCACGCCCCGCACGAGCACCCTCGGGGCGAGTCCCCCGGGAAGGCCGGCGAGTTGGCCCCGTTTCAGGAGCACCCCCGGGCCGATCCAGAGGTCCAGGGGAAGGGCGTCCAGGGTGGCGCCGTCGGGGACCAGGTGGGCCGGGGCGTCCACGTGGGTGCCCGAGTGGGTGCCCAGGTCGAGCCGGCGGGCGCGGTAGCCTTCGGCCCCGAGCCGGGCCACGGTGCGCACCCGCACGGGCTCGTCCCCCGGGTACACGGGCGTTTCCGGGCCGATGGGATGGGTGAGGTCGTAAAGCATGGGGTTCCTCGTGGTGCTC
>CAZUYO010000183.1:0-1132 GCA_964624725.1 uncultured Thermodesulfobacteriota bacterium | reverse complement strand
CCCGTCGGCTTCCCACGCCCCCGGGTTCCTGTCGTGGCGAGGTGAACCCACCGCAATCAGTAGATCGTCGTGTACCCCGAGAACACGATCTCCAGGGTTTCGTCGAACCGTTCTTCCGCCTCCGGAAGGAGGGCCTCCAGGTCCTCGGGGGTGAGGCCGGCCGCGACCCAGGCCGACTCGTCGGCGCTCGGAGCGTCTCCGGGTTCGACGCACAGGATCCCGGGTTCCCGCAGGCTCGCCACGGCGTTGGCCAGGTGGACCCGGGCGGCGTCGGCGGGGTGGGCGCGGGCCCGGGAGGGCACGTGGTGGAACTCCACCGGCGCCCACAGGCTTTCCGGAAGGCCCCAGGCCTCCAGGAGCCGCGCCCCCACGTCGGCGTGGGTGAACCCCCAGTGCTCGTGCTCGGCCGCGTGGAGCCGGGCCCAGCCCTCGCCGTCGGCCTCGAGCACCCGGCGGCTCCCCTCGGGGTCCAGGTGCAGGAGCACGAGCCACCCCACGTCGTGCAAGAGCCCCGCGAGGAAGGCGCGCTCCCGGCCGGCCCGGCGCTCCCGCACCAGGACCGAGGCCAGGGCGGCCGTGTACACGCTGTGGCGCCAGAAGGAGTCCACGTTCACGTCTTCCGGGGGAACCTTGGCGAAGGTTTCGGCCGCGGCGGTGGCGAAGGCGAGCGTCCGGATCTCCTCCCGGCCCAGGAGGGCCACGGCGTGGGTCACGGTCTCCACCCGGCGGGGAAGGCCGTAGAAGGCGCTGTTTACGAGCTTGAGCACCCGGGCCGAGAGCGCCGGGTCGGTCCGCAGGGTCTCGGCCACGTCCTCCGCCGTGGACCGGTCGTCGGCCAGGACGTCGTTGAGGCGCAGGCACGCCTCGGGCAGCGATACGAGTTCTCCCGCGCGGGCCACCAGATCGTCGAGGGTCATTTGCCACTCCTTGGGGGCGATGCCAGGGTGCGACCGACGGGGCGCGTATCCGTCCCCGGGGTGTCCTCCGTGCTCTCCGTGCCCTCCGTGGTTCCGATCCACGGGGTCGCCCCGATCTTCTTTTCGGCCGCCGGGCCCGCGGGCTCAAGGTGGCGGCCACGGATCGACCTGGTATCCTCGCTCCCCGTGTCGGGTGCCAGAGGACAGAAGACAGA
>CAZUYO010000182.1:0-6009 GCA_964624725.1 uncultured Thermodesulfobacteriota bacterium | reverse complement strand
AAGGCCCGCCGAAACACCTGTCGCGGCGCGAGAGCCGCTCGTACCCGCAGGGACAGGCGCGCGCGCAGGAATCGCGAAGCAGTTCAGCGTCCTAGCATCCCAGCTTCCCAGCGTCCCAGCGGAAGACACACGGAAACCCAGATGATCGATCTCCACACCCACACCCTCTTCTCCGACGGCGAGCTTCTGCCCTCGGAGCTCCTGCGCCGGGCCGAGGTTCTCGGCCTGCGGGCCGTGGCCCTGGCCGACCACGCCGACATGGCCACCCTCGACCACGTGATCCCCCGGATCGTGCGGGCCTGCGAGGAAAACAACGCCCACCGCCGGGTGCGCGCCGTGCCGGCGATCGAGCTCACCCACGTGCCGGCGGCCCTGATCGGCCGCTACGTGGCCGAGGCCCGGCGCCTCGGGGCGCGGCTCGTGGTGGTCCACGGCGAAAGCCCGGTGGAGCCGGTGGAGCCGGGCACGAACCGGGCGGCCATCGAGGCGGGGGCCGACATCCTGAGCCATCCGGGGCTCATCACCGAGGAGGACGCCCGGCTCGCGGCCGAGCGGGGGGTGAGCCTCGAGGTGAGCGCCCGCAAAGGCCACAGCCTGGCCAACGGCCATGTGGTGGCGATGGCCCGGCGCACCGGGGCGCCCCTGGTGCTGAACACCGACGCCCACGCCCCGGGCGACCTCATCGGCGCGGCCTTCGCCCGCACCGTGGCCCTGGGGGCGGGGCTCACGGAAGAGGAGTACGAGGCCCTGCGGCGGAACATGGCCCGCCTGGCGGGATGGGAAGGAGGCGAGGCGTGATCCCAGCGCGACGAAACGGACCGGTCCGCGGCCGGGCTGCGTTCGGTGGGCGAGGGGGGAGACCGGGGCGGGGCCTGGCCGCCGGGGCCGGGGTCCTGGCGGTTCTCCTCGTCCTGGCCGGGTGCGCCACGGCGCCCCGGCCCGTGGAGGTCCCCACGGAGCCGGTGACGTGGGGCCAGGAGGGCGGAAGCTCGTCTCGCAATGCGCGGGTGGAGGTTTCGGTCCCGGCCGGGGTGGAGCTCCAGCGGATGGTCCGGCTGGTGGCCGAGCCCGGGTACCGGCCCGAGGGGTACGCGAGCCCCGTCGTGGTGGGCGGGGTGGCCTTCGTGGGGCACGAGGGGCGCTCGTTCGACGCCGTGCGCCTCGCCGACGGGGAGATCCTGTGGCGGTTCCCGACCCGCGGCCGGGTGTACGCGAGCGCGGCCTGGACGGGGGGCGTGTTCGTGGTGGGGGACGACGCCGGCCGGGTGTACGCCGTGACGCCCCGGGGCGAGAAGGCCTGGGAGTTTGCCACCACCTACCCGGTGGTGGCCGGGGTGCTCACCGACGGGGAGCGCGTGTACGTGCCCGTGGCCGACGGCAACGTGTTCTGCCTCGAGGCCGCCACGGGCCGGCCGCTGTGGCAGTACGGCCGGAAGTTTCCGGCCCATCGGTCGGTGTTCCGGGCCCACGGGCTCGCCCTGGGGGGCGGCCGGGTGTACGCGGGGTTCTGGGACGGCACCGTCGTGGCCCTGGACCCCGAGGTGGGAAGGGTGCTGTGGCGGGCCAGCCTGGAAGGCGCGGGGTTCCGGGACGTGGCCGCCGGCCCCGTGTACGACGGGAACCGGGTGTACGCCGGAAGCCTCGACGGGCCGGTGGTGGCGTTGGATGCGGGCACCGGCGAGATCCTCTGGAAGGCCGACCTGCCGGCGGCCGGGGGCATCGCCGTGGGCGCCGACGCCGTGTACGTGGGATCCCCCGGCGGGGCCCTCGTGGCCCTGGACCGGGGCGACGGCCACGAACTGTGGCGGGCGGGGATCGGGGAGGGGGTGTCCACCGCGCCGGTTCTCGCGAACGGGTCGGTGGTCGTGGGATCCTCGGCCGGTCCCCTGGTGGTGCTCGACGCGGGCACCGGCGAGGCGCGGTTTCGGTACAATCCGGGCCCCGGCCTCCACGGCCAGCCCGTGGTGCTCCCGGGCCGGATCGCCTTCCTCTCCGACGGCAGCACGCTCCACGTGCTGGGGTGGCACTGAGGGCGGCGGGCCTGTGGCGGTGAGGGGACGGGCAGTCGAAGGGAGGGGTGGGGGCCCCGTAGCGCCCCCGCCCTGAGATGGAGGATCCCATGGCGCTACAAGGCAAGCTGATCGGTGCGGGGCTGGGCTGGCTCCTGGGCGGGCCCCTCGGGGCCGTGATCGGGGGCGTGATCGGCCACTACGTGAAGGACGCCCCCCTGGGCGAGGGGGCCGGTCCGGCCGAGGACCCCCGGGTGCGCCAGCAGCAGGAGGAGCTCTACTTCGTGGCGAGCCTGGTGGGCATCCTCACGGCCATGCTCCACGCCGACGGCGAGGTCAAGCGCGAGGAGGTTCGCACGATCCGGCGGTTCTTCGAGGAGCGGCTGGGCTACCGGGGCGAATCGCTGGAGATCGTGCGGGACCTCATCAAGCAGTTCCTGCGGGAGGGGGTGGACCTCGACGCCCTGTGCCGCGACGTGGCGGCCCGGTGCGACTACGCGACCCGCCTCCTCCTGGTCGAGTGCCTGATCGACGTGGCCCGGGCCGACGGGCACGTGCACCCGGCCGAGGAGGCGGTGCTCCGCCGGGCCCTGGCCGGCCTCGGGGTGAACCCGGCCGACGTGGCGGGCCTTCGGGCCACGGCCACGGGGGGGGACGGCCGCCGGCCCTACGAGGTGCTCGGCGTGGCGCCCGACGCCTCCGAAGAGGAGATCAAGCGGGCGTACCGGGAGCTCGCCAAGAAGTACCACCCCGACCGGGTGGCCCACCTGGGCGAGGAGTTCCGGGAGCTCGCCCACCGCAAGTTCCTCGAGATCCAACAGGCCTACGACGCCATCCGCTCGGCCCGGGGGTTCTAGCCGGACGCCCCTGAGACGGCAAGGCGCTCCCGGGACCCGGTTCGTTCCCGTCCGGGAGTCCACCTCCCCTCCGGCTTCCCCCCCGGATCGTCCCGGATCCGGGTGCGGCCGAAGTCTTTCCCCCCAGGTCCGGTCTGACCCGGATCCTCCCCGGGTTTCCCGATGGGACGGGTGATGATCCCTCGCCCCCCTTCGTGACTACTCCTATCTCTTGGCTCGGGTTGTAACATTTTTCTCAAGCCCGCCCGGCGCCCGGCCGATGAAGGGGTGGATCGCCGCTTCGTTCCCCCCCAACCCTTTCTCATCGGGAGGTGTTCCATGCGCAAGCGTTGGCTAGTGTTGGCGGGCCTCTTGAGCCTCGTCCCGGGATTGGCCCTGGCCGCGCCGCTCCAGATCTGGGGTTCGACCACGTGCCAGAAGCGGTTCCTGGAACCCGGGGCCAAGGCGTTGGAAAAGGCCACGGGCGTCAGGATCAAGGTGCTCGGGGTCGGCACCGGCAAGGGCCTGATCGGGCTCATCCAGGGCAAGTGCAAGGTGAGCGCCGCGAGCGAGGACCTGGACGGGGCCATCAAGTCGGCCAAGAAGGCGGCCAAAAAGGCGGGGAAGTCCATCGAGATCCCGGACAACCTCGTCTACCACGAGCTCTTTCGCGACACCATCGTGCCGATCGTCCACAAGGACAACCCCATCACGTCGCTCACCTTCGAGCAGCTCAAGGCCATCAACACCGGCAAGATCACAAACTGGAAGGAACTGGGAGGGCCCGATCTGCCGATCCGGGTGGTCACGAGCCACGCGGGCAGCGCCACGCGGGCGGTGTTTCAGAAGATCGTGATGAACAAGGAGCCCTATGTGGACGGCGCCGTGGAGGTGAAGAGCACCCGGGACGAGATCAACGAGGTCTCGAAGTACAAGGGCGCCATCGGCGCGGTGAGCGAGGGGTTTTTCCTCCAAAACCCCGGTAAGGCGAAGGTCGTAAAGACGGACCCGATCTCCCGGCCCCTGGGGCTGATCACCGTGGGGGATCCGGCGCCCGAGGTCCAGAAGGTGATCGATTTCTTCCGGTCCGACGAGGGCAAGAAGCACTTCAACTAAACCCCGGCGTGGGGCCCCCGGGGGGATCGCCCGGGGGCCACCGGCCGCGCTGGGAGGGGAGGTTCCCTCATGCGTCTCGGTCTTCGCTGGAAGTTGGTCGGGTTCCCGGCCCTGGTGTTCGCCGCCGCGATCGCGGGGCTCGGTGCCTGGGTGTACGGGGCGTTTCGCGAGGCCCAAACGCGGCAAGCCGAGTCGCGGCTCGTCGAGGTGTCGAACCTGTTCCAGCGGGTGGTCGAGGACCGCATGGCCGCCGCCACCTCCGCCATGAAGATGACGGTGGTGCAGCAGGCGCTCTACGACGGCTTTTTCGGCGGGCTCACCGAGGACTTCGAGTTCCTGAAGGCGTTCCTCCAGCAGACCCGGAAGCTCGCCGGGGTGGACGACGTCGTGGTCCATTTCGACACCGGCGAGGTGATGCTGCGGGCGGCCTCGGACAAGCGGGGCGACACGCCCCCCTACTGGGACTGGGCCAAGGCGATCCTGGACGCCCCGCCCGTGACCGATCGGACGACCCAGTTGGACGGGATCGTGTTGCAGCAGGTGCGCGTGGCGGACGACGGGGCCACCCTGCTCGTGGCCGGCCCGGTGCTCGACGTGGAGACCGTGGTGGGGGTGGTGGTGTTCGAAAAACGCCTCGATCAGGCGTTTCTCACGGCACAACAGTCGTTTTTCGCGGACGGAACGGAGCTCCTGATCGCCTCGGGCGGGCGGGTTCTCGCGGCCACGGCGCCCGGCATTGCGCCCGGCCAAGCCCGCGGAGGGGGTGTGTCGCTCCAGAAGGTCGGGGACCGGCTCCTGGCCGTGAGGCTCCAGCCGGTACCGGGCCAACCCGTCGAGCTCGGTCTGGCCCTGGACGTGACGGCGGCACAGGCGGCCCGGAAGCGGCTCGCCTGGGGCGTCATGGGCGGGTTCGGGGCGGTGTTGGTCGGCGTGTTGGCCATCGTCGCGTGGGGAGCCGGCCGGGTCGTGGCCACGGCCAAAGGGCTTGCCCAGAGCGCGCAGCGCATGGCCGAGGGGGACCTTTCCACGTCGCCCGCGGTGCGAGGCACGGACGAGTTGGCCGTGCTGGGCCGGGCGTTCGCCGGGATGGTGGGCCGGTTGCGGGAGATCGCGGGGGAGTTGAAGCGGGTGGCCGCCCAAACCCATGGGGAGGCCGGTCGGATTTCGTCCTCGGCCCAGACCTTGGACGAGGCCGCCCGAAACCAGCGCGACCAGATCAACCAGGCGGCCTCGGCCCTGGAGGAGATCTCGGCCACCGTGGGGGTGGTGGCGCAACATGCCGCCGAGGCCGCCACCGCGACCCAGTCGGCGAGCGCCGTGGCCCAAACCGGCCGAGACCGGGTGGCGGAGCTCGTCGAGGGGGTCGATCGGTTGGCGGGCAGGATCGAGGAGGCCGCCCGGATCGTCCAGGGTCTGGGTCGCCGGGGGGAGGAGATCGGGGAGATCATCCAGGTGATCGAGGACATCGCCGACCAGACGAACCTCCTGGCCTTGAACGCCGCGATCGAGGCGGCCCGCGCCGGGGAGCACGGCCGGGGGTTTGCGGTGGTGGCCGACGAGGTAAGGAAACTCGCCGAAAAGACCGGGAAGGCCACGGCCCAGATCGGGGAGAAGATCCGGGCGATCCAGGACGAGACCCGCCACACGGTGGACACGATGGAAGCCGGGGCGGCCGAGGCCCGGACCGTCTCGGGCGCGGGGGCCGATGCGGGCCAGGCCCTGGAGGAGATCGTGGCCGCTTCCGGCCAGGCGGCCTCGATGGTGGAACAGATCGCCACGGCCGCGGAGGAGCTTTCGGTCACCGCGACCCAGATGGTGTCCACGGTGGAGACGCTCTCGAGGGCCACCGAGAACACGGCCGACTCCGCGTCCGAGGTCCGGGAGGCCGGGGAACGCCTGGCCCAGGTGTCCGAGGCCCTCACCCGGACGACGGCCTGGTTCCGGGAGGGCGGGGAGGGCTGATACCCAGTTGCGTTCAAACCGACACCCATCCCGGGGGCCCGGCAAGGGGCCTGGTTCCGGCCGTGCGTGAGTGCGGCATCCGGCTT
>CAZUYO010000181.1:0-6019 GCA_964624725.1 uncultured Thermodesulfobacteriota bacterium | reverse complement strand
AGGGGGGGCACCGCGTCGATCAGGCCCAGGGCGGCGGCCTCGGCCGCGAACCGCCGGAGGCCTTCCCGGTGCCAGGCCGTGAGGTCGTAGGAGATGGTCTGCCAGTAGGCGAGGAGTTCGGGCTCGCCCATCCAGGCCGCCTCGGGCGCCCGACGGGCGAGCTGGGGGTAGGTGCGGTAGGCCCGTTGCCGGGCCTCCACCAGCGCCCGGTACACCCGGCGGACCCCCTGGGGATCCGCCTCGAAGGCCTCCCGTCGGCAGATCCACAGGGCGAACACGAAGGGGGTGCCGGTGGCCTCGTGCCACAGGGCCCCCAGGTCGTACACCCGGGGCCACGCGCCGGCCCGGGCCTCCCGGAGGGCCCGGTCCCCGATCCAGAGCACCGCATCACAGCCGTCCCCGGGCCCGGCGTACCGGGGCGTGAGGCCGAGGCGCCGCTCCAGGAGCACCCGAACGAGCCACACCGAGGTCGCCGAGGCGGGGGTGAGCCCCACGGTCCGGCCGTCCAGGTCCTCGAGGGCGTGCCGGGAGAAGAGGAGGACCGAGGCCACGGGGCCGATGGACGAGATCGAAAGGTCGGGCAAGAACCCGTAGAGCCCGGGCCGGGCCAGGTACTCGGCCGAGGACGAGGGGGCCAGATCCACCCGGCCCTCCCGGAGCATCCGGTTGAGCTCGGCCGGCACCCCCTCCACGTACTCCACCCCCGGGAGCCCCGCCTCTTCCAACGCGAGATAGAGCGGGGTGCAGTTCGCAAACCCGATCCGGCCCACCCGCAAGGGCCTCACGGCGCCCCCCCGCGCGCCCGCCAGGCGGCCCGCAGGAGGCCCACGGCGGTCTTGGCGTCGCGGATCGCCCCGGCCGCGGCCTGGGCCACGGCCTCGTCGAAGGCAACCCAGTGGATCTCGATCCGCTCGTGGGCCCCATGGGCGGTGGGCACCGGCCGGAGGTCCCGGGCCAGGAACAGGTGGACCTCCTCGTCGCAGAACCCGGGCGTGGGGAGGATGGATCCCAGGGCCTCCCACCGGGCGGCATCCACCCCGGCCTCCTCGGCCAGCTCCCGCCGGGCCGTGGCGAGCGGATCCTCGCCGGGGTCGAGCTTCCCCGCCGGAAGCTCCCAGAGCCACCCGCCGGCCGCGTGCCGGAACTGCCGGAGCAGGCAGACCCGGCCGCCCTCGTCCAGGGCCACCGCCGCCGCGCCCCCCGGGTGCCGCACCACCTCGAGGAACAGCCGTCCTCCGTCGGGCAGCTCGACCCCCTCGATCCCCAGGTCCACCACCCGGCCCCGGTGCACGGTCCGCCGGGTGGACACATTCTTCGGCGCTCTGCTAGAGTTCATCGTTTCCCACTTCCGTCGGAGCGATGGGGCGCCAGCCTACCCAGGCCCCCTCCAAACGGTCAAGCTGAGGATCCCGACGTCCATGCCTCCCTACCGAAGCCTGCGGGAGTTCGTGGCCGCCCTGGATGCGGCCGGCGAGCTTGCCCGGATCCCCGACCCCCTCTCCCCCCATCTGGAGATCGCGGCCGTGGCCGACCGGATGATGAAGGCGCCGGGAGGCGGCAAGGCCCTCCTATTCGAACACCCCGCCGGGTACGATCTGCCGGTGCTGGTGAACGCCTTCGGAAGCCGGCGGCGCATGGCCCTGGCCTTGGGTGACGACGTGGAGGCGGTGGCGGCCCGGATCCGGGGGTGGCTCCGCACCGGCCCGCCCCAGGGGCTTCGGGAAACCGTGGACCTCGTGCGCCGGCTCCCCGAACTCCGGGGGCTCCGGCCCAAGCGGGTGCGGCGGGGCGCGGCCCCCTGCCAGGAGGTGGTCCACCGGGGCGAGGCCGTGGATCTCACCCGGCTTCCGGTGCTCCACTGCTGGCCCGACGACGGGGGCCCCTTTGTGACGTTCCCCTGCGTGTTCACCCGCGACCCCGAGACCGGCCGCCAGAACGTGGGCATGTACCGGCTCCAGGTGTTCGACCGGGCGACCACCGGGATGCACTGGCACGTGCACAAGGACGGAAGCCGGCTCTACCACGCCTACCGGAAAGCCGGACAGCCCATGCCCGTGGCCGTGGCCATCGGCACCGACCCGGTGGTGACCTACTGCGCCACCGCGCCCCTGCCCCCCGGCATGGACGAGATGCTCCTGGCCGGATTCATCCGGAAGGCCCCGGTGGAGATGGTGCCGTGCCTCACGGTGGACGTGGAGGTGCCGGCCACCGCCGAGATCGTGCTCGAGGGGTACGTGAACCCGGGGGAAACCCGGATCGAGGGCCCGTTCGGGGACCACACCGGGTACTACTCCCCGGCCGAGCCCTACCCGGTGTTCCACGTGACCGCCGTGACCCACCGCCGCAACCCCCTCTACTTCGCCACGGTGGTGGGCATCCCGCCCATGGAGGACGCGTGGATGGGCTGGGCCACCGAGCGGATATTCGCCCCGCTCCTGGCCACCCAGTGGCCCGAGGTCGTGGACATGCACCTGCCGCCCGAGGGGGTGTTCCACAACCTGGCGCTCCTCGCGGTGGACAAGCACTTCCCCATGCAGGCCCGGCGGCTCTTCCAGGGCCTCTGGGGCGCGGGCCAGATGAGCTTCACCAAGGTGCTTGTGGCCCTCGACGACGACGTGGACGTGACCGACGTGGCCGGTGCCGCGAAGGCCGTGCTCGACCGACTGCGCCTTCCCGAGGGAATCGTGGTGACCGAGGGGGTGCTCGACGCCCTCGACCATTCGGGGCTCCGGCCGCTCTGGGGCGGAAAGCTCGGCGTGGACGCCACCCGGCCCCTCCCCGGGGAGCCGGGGCACGGGGAGCCCCCGCCCGCCGGCAACCCGCCCCCCTCCGAGGACGAACTCCTGGGCTTTCTCCGGGACCGGTGTCCCGGCCTGCGGGCCTGCCGGATCCCCGTGCCGGAGGCCCGCCTCACCCTGGCCCTGCTCGTCTTGGAAAAAACCCGAGCGGGGGAGGGGCGCGACCTGGCCGCGGCCGCCCTGGAGCACCCCGGGGTGGACGTGGCCGTGGCCGTGGAGGGCCGGGCCGAGGATCCCTTGCGGCTCCTCGCCTGGCGGGCCCTTGCCAGCCTCGATCCCGTGCGGGATCTTTTCCTCCGGGATGGGAAGGTCGGCGTGGACGCCACGGCCAAGGGTCCCGCGGAGGGGTACGACCGGGAATGGCCCGCCGAGGTGGCCCATCCCCCCGAGCTCACGGCCCGGGCCGCCGAGGTGCTCCGGCGGCTCGGCCTCGAGTAGACCAAAGGAGGCAACCCGATGGACGGCGAAAAGCTTTCGTGCGTGACCCCGAGCGGCGATCCGGCCGCTTGCGAAACCGAGACGAAACACCACAGGGAGTACCGGGCGCGGCTCCCGGAGGCCGTGGAGAAGCTCGTGGAGAGCTGCCGCACGGTGCCCCACATCGCCCACGTGGACGCCGCGCTGATCCCCTCGAAGGAGGAGGTCACCGACCTGGTGGGGCTCATGATCCGGCTCGTGTTCCCCGGGTTCTTCGGCCACCAGGAGCTCGACTGGGGGAGCCTGCCCTACCGGGTGGGCCAGGGCGCGGCCGAACTCTTCGACCGGCTGAGCCTCCAGATCGCCCGTTCGATCCGCCACGAATGCCGGCGCACCGAGAGCCTGTGCACCCACTGCCTCGACACCGGGCAGCGCCAGGCCCTGGAGTTCCTGCACCGGCTCCCCAAGGTCCGCGACTTCGTGTCGGGGGACGTGGTGGCCGCCTACCGCGGCGATCCCGCGGCCAAGAGCTACGACGAGATCGTGTTCTGCTACCCCGGGGTCTACGCCATCGCGGTCTACCGCCTGGCCCACGAACTCTGGGACCTGGGGGTGCCGCTCCTGCCCCGGATGATGACCGAACTCGCCCACGGCCAGACCGGGATCGACATCCACCCCGGGGCCCGGATCGGCCGGGAGTTCTTCATCGACCACGGCACCGGCGTGGTGATCGGGGAAACCACCGAGATCGGGGACCGGGTCACCCTGTACCAGGGGGTCACCCTGGGGGCGCTGTCGTTCCCCCGGGACGAGCGGGGGGATCTCGTGCGGGGGCACAAGCGCCACCCCACCATCGAGGACGACGTGATCATCTACTCGGGCGCCACGATCCTGGGGGGCGACACCGTGATCGGCCGGGGCTGCGTGATCGGCGGAAACGTCTGGCTCACCGAGAGCGTTCCCCCGGGCACCAAGGTGACCCTGAAGGCCCCCGAGCTCGTGTACCGGCCGGCCCCGCCCAACGGCCCGGGGGCGTGATGCCCTCGCCGGCCCGGAAGGGGTGCCTCCTCGCCCTCGCGCTCCTCCTCGGGGCGGCGGGCGTGGGCCGGGCCGCCCCCTGGGCCCCGCCCGGCTGGGTCGTGGCCCGGGAGGAGCCGGCCCCGGGACCCACGAACCCGGCCGCCGCGGCCCTCGGCTGGGGGGTCCGGCTCTACCGGACCACGGTGAGCCGGGTGGACGGCGACCGCTGCCCCAGCCACCCCACCTGCTCGGCCTACGCCGCCCAAGCCCTGCGGGAGCACGGCCCCCTCGTGGGGCTCCTTCTCACCTTCGGCCGGCTGGTCTCCGAGGCCGACGAGGCCGGGTTCGCCCCGCGGATCTGGGTGGACGGCCGGTGGAAGGTCCACGACCCGGTGGACCAGGATCTAGCCTTCTGGAGGGGGCGCCTTGCGCCGTAGGGCGGTGGGCCTGGCCCTGGCGGCCCTGGCGCTCCTGGCCCTCGGGGCCCGGGCCGCGCCCTCGCCCGACACGGCCGAAGGGATCCTCTCGTTCGGGAACGCGCTTCTTCGTTCCGGCGACAGCTTCCGGGCGGCCACCGAGTACCTGAGAATCCTCCACCACTTCCCCGACGCGCCCGAGGCCCTCCGGGCCCTGGAGGGGCTGGGACGGGCCTACGCCCTGGCCGGCCGGTGGGACGAGGCGGCCCAGGCCTTCGGCCGGCTCCAGGAACTCGCCCCGTCGGCCGAGCACCGGCGGCTCTGGGCCGGCGCCCTGTACCGGGCGGGCCGGTACGCCGAGGCGGCCCGGGCCTCCCTCGTCCCGGACGCGGAAGAGGAGGATCGCACCCTGGGCACCCTGGCCCGGCTGCGGGCCGGGATGGGGGGCGCCCCCGGGGAACGGGGCGACCTCCGGGCCGAGTACGAGGCCCTGCCCCGCAAGAGCCCGACCGCGGCGGGGCTCCTCTCGGCGGTGCTTCCGGGCTTGGGGCACCTCTACACCGGCCGGCCCCGGGACGCCGCCGTCGCGCTGGTGCTCAACGGCGCGTTTCTCTGGGGCACCTGGCAGGCCGCCCGCGCCGACCAGTGGGCCCTGGCCGGCATCCTGGGGGCGCTCGAGCTCGGATGGTACGGGGGCACGATCACCAGTTCCATGAACGCGGCCCACAAATGGAACCGCCGGGAGGAGGGCCGGTTTTTCTCCCGGTGGGAGGCCGGGGCGCTCCCCCGGTGGGACCTGGTGTTCCTGCCCGGGGGCGGCGGGGCCGTGGCCACCTGGACGTGGTGAGCCGGGTCTCCTAGAATCGCGGGGCCGACGAAACGGACGAGACGGAGGAAGACGAGATGGCACGCGGCGTGAACAAGGTGATTCTGATCGGCAACGTGGGGCGGGACCCGGAACTCCGGTACACCCAGAATGGCACCGCGGTCTGCAACTTCTCGCTGGCCACCACCGAGCGGGCGAAGATCGGCGGCGAGTGGCAGGACAAGACCGAGTGGCACAACATCGTGGCCTGGAGCCGCCTGGCCGAGATCTGCAACCAGTACCTCCAGAAGGGCACCCAGGTGTACATCGAGGGCCGGCTCCAGACCCGCAAGTGGGAGGACCGGGACGGCAACACCCGGTACCAGACCGAGATCGTGGCCCAGGACATCCAGTTCCTGAGCCGCACCCGCCAGGACGGCGCCCCGGCCGGCCCCCGCCGGGGCCCGGGGGGCCCGGCGCCGGACGACGCGTTTGCCGGCCCCGACAACTTCCCCGGCCCCGACGACCCGGGCTTCGACCCCAACGACGACGTACCGTTCTGA
>CAZUYO010000180.1:0-6026 GCA_964624725.1 uncultured Thermodesulfobacteriota bacterium | reverse complement strand
CCGCCGGAACCGCCGCCATCCCAGCCAGGGCGACCCCGGCCCCGATCCGTAGCATCCATTGCCGCAACGAAATCGTCTCCCCTTGCCATAGGACACCGCGCCGCCCCGGCTACAGCGACGCCGACCGCGCCCCCCCTTCCTCCCGCACATAGAGAACCGAGTTCTCCCCGCCGAAGCCGTCGGGGATGATACCGGCGGCGTTTGGGTCGGGCAACCATTTCGTGCCGTCCACCACGAACGCGTACTGGTAGCGGCCGGGGTCGAGCCGCAACCGGAACACCCACCGGCCGTCCCGGCGCTCCGCCCGCACGGGGGCCTCGGCCCGGCCCCAGGCGTTGAAGTCGCCCACGAGCCGCACGTCCCGGGCGTCGGGGGCGGCGAACTCGATCACCACCGTGCGGCCGGTGTCGGCAAGCACGGCGTTGAGCCGATGCACCTCCCGGGCCAAAAGCCCCACGAAGAACGCGAGCGCCACCGCCGCAAACGTGGCGGCCGGCCGGAGCACCGGCACCCGGGCCCAGAGCCTTCGCCACCGGCCGGGCCGGGGGAGTTCGGCGATCCGGGCCTTCACGCGGGCCGCGAGGTACGGCGGCACCTCGGGGCGTTGCTCCCCCACGCCCTCCAAGGCGTGCTCGAGCCCCTCCAGGGCCCGGGCGAGCCGGTCGCACCGGGGGCACTCGGCCCGATGGCGCGCCGCCTCCTCGGCCTCGGCCGGCGTGGCCTCGCCCTCGCTCACCTTGCACCACAGCGCCTCGAACCTCTCGCAGACCATCAGCCTTTCGCCCTCCTCAGACGGTCGAACCCCTGGATCCGGAACCCCCCGCGCCGAAGCGGCGCGGGACGAACTCCCTACCGCCCCAACCCCGCGGGGTTACGGCCCCGCGAACGCGGTGCGCGGATCGGGAAGCCCGCGCGGGAGGGCGCTGCCCTCCCGGACGGCCCGGAGCACCTCGCTCGGGCTTGCCCCGGCCCACAGGGCGTCGGCCACGGCGCACACGGCGAGTTTCGCGTCCACGGGGCGGTGGCCCTCGAGGGTCAGCCGCTCCACGAGGTCGCTCGCTTGCCGCAGGGTCAGCGTGCGGCGTTCCAGCACCCGCAGGATCGCCTCGGCCGGCGCCCCCTTGGCCACGCCTTCCCGCAGCTTCGACAGGAGGTCCTCGTGGGGCAGTCCCGCCACCCGTGCCCGCGCGACGAGAAGCAGAACCCGGGCCGTCTCGGCCGACGTCAGCCCGGCCTCCCGGCAGGCGTCCTCCGCCTCCTTCACCTCCTCATCCCCCAGCCCAGCGGCCCGGGCCTGGGCCCGCACCTCGGCGAGCGTCCCCGCCGGCCCCCCCGGCCCGAGACGCCCCAGCTCCCCGGCCAGGGCCGGGGCCGCCAGGGCCAGAAGCACACAGGTCAAGACGCGCAGAACCCTCACGGCTCGTCTCCGTTCAGGAGCCCCAGGCGTTTCAGGATCATCTTCTTCGCCCGGAAGATCCGGATCTTCACGTTGTTGAGCGAGATGCCCACGATGTCGGCGATCTCCTGGTAGGGCATCCCCTCGAGGTAACAGAGCACCAGGGGCGTTTTGTACTTCTCCGGGAGCTCCCGCATCGCCCCGAGGAGCCGGCTCCAGTTCTCCTGCCGCAGGAGCTGTTCCAGGGGATCCTCCTGGGGCCGGTGGGCCAGGAGGGCGAGGGGGTTTACGCTCTCGGAATCCACCTCGTCCCTTCGTACCCGGTCGCGGTGGCGATCGATACACTGGTTTCGCGCGATGGTGAACAGCCAGGTCGCGAACCGCCGCGAGGGGTCGTAGGTATGGAGAAACCGATAGGCCCGCAGGAAGGTATCCTGGGTCACGTCCTCGGCCCGGGCCGGATCCTGGAAAAAGTGCAGGGCGAACCGGTAGATGGGGCCCTGGTATTTTTCCACGAGGGCGCCGAAGGCCTCCCGGTCGCCATCGAGGGCGCGGGTGGCCAGTTCGGAGTCGGCGTCAAAAAACCTGGTCGGGTCCATGATGCGTGGAAACACCCTCCGGCCGCGCGAAAGCGCGCAGGTGGGAGACGGCCGCCGTATTCTACCGCAAGCCAGATCGGGATGCCCCTCGGGAGCGAGCAACCCCCGTGCCCGAACGTTTTCGGTAAAGCCCCGAGGTCCCGGTGCCGATCCGTGGGGGGATCGTTCGTTTGACTTTGGAAACCGCCTTGGTCAAGCTATGGCGACTCCCGGCATGGGGATTGCTGGCGGATCTCCGACCCGAGTTCCGGTGGGCCGGAGGCCCCGCCCTTCGACAACCGCTCTCTCGTTTTTCCGGAGGAGAACCTTGCGGCTTCTCTGCCTGATCGCGACGTTTCTGTTCGTGTCCGCCCAACCCTCCCTCGCCCTGTTCGGCGCGGGGAAGAAGCCCGAACCCGGGGACGACGCGCCGGCGTTCACGGCCCCACTCCTCGTGGGCGGGGATTTCGACCTGGCCCCCCATATCGGCCAAAACGCGATCCTTCTCGACTTCTGGTCGATCTACTGCGTGTCGTGCGTGCAGGAGATGCCCAAACTGGTGGACATCTACAACCGGTACAAGGATCAGGGCCTCGTGGCCGCGGGCATCGACCTGGACAGTTTCGGCACGAGGCGGGTGAAGAAGTTTGTGGCGGGACTCGACTTCCAGGTCACCTATCCGATCGTGGTGGACAAGCGCCGGGAGGTGGCGGCCAAGTACGGGGTGAGCGTGCTGCCGACCACGGTGGTGATCGGGCGCGACGGGAAGGTGCTGTATTACCACGTGGGTTACTCGCCCGGGGACGAGGCCGAGATCGAGGAGAAGGTGAAGGAAGCCCTCGGCCTGGCACAGTAGGCCCCCGCATCCCCAAACCTCGAACCCCCGCAAGGCCGCTACGCGGCCTGTTCGCCACAACAATCGCTTCCCGCCTCCAGCCACCCATTTCGGCGCCGGAGCCGGGACCACGGGACCGAAGACCGCCGACCGTAGACCGAAGTTCCTTGGTAAGGAGAACACGCGATGAGGCGTTGGCTCGTACCGCTGATCGGTTTGACCCTGCTCGTCCTCCACACCCCCGCGTCCCTCGCGGCGGAGGCCACGGCCCTCAAGGGGAAACAAGCCGCCTCCAACGGGCTCCTGCCCGTGGGATCGGAGGCCCTGCCCTTCACCCTCAAGGACCTCGACGGGAACGCCGTGAAACTCGAGGACTACCGGGGCAAGGAGGCGGTCCTCCTCACCTTCTGGTCGTTTTTTTGCGGGCCCTGCCGGGAGGAGATCCCGCTCCTCGACCAGATCCTAAAGAAATACGAGGACAAGGGCTTCGAGATCCTGGCCATCAACCTCGACGGGCCCAAGCTGGAGAAGGCCGTGCGGCGCTACCTGGAGTCCAACGGGTTCTCCTTCCGGGTGCTGTGGGAGGAGATCGAGGGGGTGAACTACAAGACGGCCGACGCCTACGGCGTGGCCGGCACCCCCAGCCTCGTGCTCGTGGGGAAGGACGGGAAGGTCCTGTGGACCCACGTGGGCCGGGAGGAACCGGAGAAGATCGAGGAGATCGTCCGCAAGGCGATCGGGGCGGGCTGACCGGCTGCCGCACCGCGGGCATCAAAAAAGCGCCACCCTCAGGGGGTGGCGCTTTTTCCTGTGCGCTGGAGCGGGCGACGGGATTCGAACCCGCGACTCTCAGCTTGGGAAGCTGATACTCTACCAGCTGAGTTACGCCCGCTTCCGTCGGAAGGCCCTTGATTATAGGCAACCGGCGGCCCGTGTCAACGGGAAAGTGGCGCACGCCTTCTGGAGGCTCTCCCCATGGCGAACGAGCAGCGTTTCCGGCCCGCCGGGGTGCTCCCGGGCCGGCTGTACATCCCCGGCGGGGGCGGACCCAAGAAACACCCCTGCCCCGAGTGCTTCGCCTGCCAGTGGTGCGCCGACTCCCGGTGCGAGGCGTGCCGGCGTTGCCGCGGCTGCGGGGCCGACTCGGCCGAAGGGGCTCAGGCCACGAAGAGGTAATCCCGCTCCTCGGCCCGTCCGGCGAGGAGGGCCCGGACCCGGTCGCGCACCCGGGCGTCGCCGAAACAAAAAAGGGCCAACCCGTCCCACCGGGGCACACCCCGGCCGGGCTTCCAGTCCGCGGGTTCCGCCGCCACCCCCCGCCGGGCGAGCGCCCCGGTCCAGGACGCGAGGCTCGCGCCCCGGCCGAAGATCGTCACCCGCCCGATGCCCCGCGCCGCGAGTTCGGCGGCCAGGTGGCGGGCCTTGACCTCCCGGAACGCCGTGGCCGTCATGCGGGCCGACCGCCGGGTTTCCCGCCGGCCGTGCTCCCGCCAGAGGTAGAGAACCCGCGGCACCTTGCCCACCCGGCACCCCAGCCGGTGCCAGCGAAGCAGGAGGTCGAGGTCTTCGGGCCCCTCCCCCTCCCACCATCCCCCGGCCCCCAGGAGGGCCTCGGTGCGAACCGCCAGGGTGGCGTGGGTCACCGTGCACTCCACGTACCGCTCCCGCCGGATCGCCTCGGGGGTCACGAGCCGGTTCTGCCAGGCCGCGTAGGCCGCCATGCGGCCCG
The DNA here is from genome assembly GCA_964624725.1 of uncultured Thermodesulfobacteriota bacterium. Taxonomy (GTDB): domain Bacteria; phylum Desulfobacterota; class Deferrisomatia; order Deferrisomatales; family Deferrisomataceae; genus Deferrisoma. The sequence continues at coordinate 1,488 of CAZUYO010000180.1, read as the reverse complement.
GCACGTTCGGGGCCGGGAACAGCCGCACCCGGCTTCCCACCGCGTGCCACTCGGGGTGTCGCCGCAGGGCCTCGACGAGCCTCCCGAGTCGCTCCGGGTGGGAGAGGTCGTCGGCGTCCATGCGCGCCACGATCGGGGCCGAGACCTCCCGGAGTCCCCGGTTGAGGGCCGCGGCCACCCCCCGGGCCGGGACCCGGACCAGGTGGAGCCGCCGGTCCCCGTTGGCCGCGGCTTCCAGCACCGCGGCCGAACCGTCGCGGCTTCCGTCGTCCACGGCCACGAGCCGCCAGTCCCCAAACCGCTGGCGCGCGAGGCTCCGCCAGGCCGCCGCGATCCAGGGGGCGGCGTCGCGAAACGGCAGGAGAACGTCAACGCGGGCCACGCTTGCCTCCCGCGGCGCCGGTGGTAGGCTCCCCCCCGACCGGGGCACAGACCTGCCGGGGGCCCGGCCCCCAAAGGGGCGTGGCATGGACCGATGGATCCTGTACGTGGAGGACGAACCGGGGCTCCTGCGCCTCGCCGAGGCGGTGTTCCAAAAGCTCGGGTTCCCGGGGCGCGTCGAGGGGGCGGCGAGCCTGGGGGAGGCGCGGGCGGCGCTCGCCCGGGTACGGGGCGGGGAGGAGCCGCCCTCGCTTGTGGTCACGGACGTGGGGCTCCCCGACGGGTCGGGCCTCGAGCTCGTGCGGGAGGTCAAGGAGGACCCGCTGATGCGGGCCGTCCCGGTGGTGGTGCTCTCCGGCTCGGCCACCCCGGAAACCGTGACCGAGGCCTACGCCCTCGGGGCCAACGCGTTTTTCTCCAAGATGCCCGCGGGGGGCGATCTCCTCACCACCATGGAGAGCCTGGTCCGCTGCTGGCTCCAACACGCGGAGCTGCCCCGGGCCGGGGCCGGGGACCGCGCCCGGTGGGCCCTGGCCCGGGCCGTGGCCTACGAGACCCGGGTGGCCCAGATCTACCTGGACCTCGCCCGCGCGCTCCGGGACGACCCGGAGGCCTGCGCGTTCTGGCTGGACCTCGCGCTCGCCGAGGGGAATCACGCCAACCTGCTTCGGTTCTTCGAAACCCTGATCGCCGAAACCGACGTGGCCCGGGACGTGCTCGACCGGGTCGAGTCCCAACTGGCCCAGGTGGAGGCCTGCATCGCCGGGGTGGAGCTGGACCTCGCGGCGCGGCCCGCGCCGGGGCGGCACCGGGGGCTCGACCTGACCCTTCGGATCGAGGAATGTCCGAGCGAGGAACTGATCCTCACGGGCCTCGCGGTCCTTCTCCCCCGGGGTCCGGCGGCCGTGGCCGCGCTGGCCGAGAGCCTCGCGGAGCACACGACCCGGATCGTCGACGGGGTGAAACGGCTCACCCAAGACGGGGACCTCCACCGCAGGGCCCAAGCGCTCCTGGCCCGCTCCGAGGCCCTCCGGGACCGGTTCGGCGCGACCCCCGCCCCGCAGCACTGAACCTTCCAAGTAACTTCGGCTAGGCGGCTGGGCTGCT
>CAZUYO010000179.1:0-6046 GCA_964624725.1 uncultured Thermodesulfobacteriota bacterium | reverse complement strand
CGCCCTCGCCGGCATGGGCACCGAAAAGCTTCTCAAACCCGGAGACGCGGCGCCCCGGTTTCGGTTCGCCCGGGTTCCGGACGGGGAGGTCCAGGCGCTCGGAGACCTGGCGGCGGGCCGGCCCGTGCTCGTGGTGTTCTTGCAGACGGCCTGCCGGTCGTGCCTGCGGGAGATGCTCGCGGTCAAGAAACTCCACGCCGAGACGGAGGGGGCCTTCGCCGTGCTCGGGGTGTTCGTGGACATGAAGGCCCGGGACTTCGAGGGCTACATCCGGGACTACGACCTGCCCTTCCCGTTCACCTGGGACCCGGAGTTCACCCTGGCCAACGCCTTCGGGGTCACCTTCACCCCGGCGAGCTTCCTCCTCTCCCCCGACGGCACGGTGGAGGCCGTGTACCGGGGCTTCACCGTGGGCCTCGAGGAGGCCATGGCCCGCGACCTCGACCGGGTGCTGCGAAAACTCGGGCGGCGCTGAACCGCCCTGGAGCCTACCCCTCCCAGCGCTCCCCCGGCCCCGCGGTTCGGTACCACCGCTCCAGGGCGGCCGCCCCGGGTTCCCCCTCGGCCGGGGCCCAGGGGGCGAAGTCCTTGTCCGAAACCGGCCGGTAGGGGCCCGGCTTGCATTCGAAGAGCACCGTGCCGGGCTCCAGGGCCGCCACCGCGTGCCAGGCGCCGGGCTCGATCTCCACACCCCGCACGGGCCCTTGGGCCGAGAGTTCCTCCCGCCAGACGACCCTACCCCCTTCGTCAAACCCCAGCACCGCGGCCCTGCCCGTAAGGGCCAGGAAGAACTCCCACCGGGCCGGGTGGGCGTGGCGGTGGGGCCGCACGTAGGTCCCGGGCTCCATGGCGTTCAGGAACCGCTGGACCGGGTCCTCGAGGTCGGGGTGCAGGTTGTCGTTGGCCCGGCGGCGCTCCGCCGCCCGGGCCCGGGCCACCAGGGCCCCAAGGCGCGCGTCGTCGATGCGTTTCATGGGTGCTTCCGTCTGCGGTCTGCGGTCTGCGGTCTCCGGTCTGCGGTCTGCGGTCTGCGGTCGTAAGGCCGGGGCCGCCGGCGCAGCCCTTTCGTCCGCCGGGGGATCAGAACGGTTGATCTTCGGGCTTCCCGCGGTAGGCTTGTGGATAACTCCATCCCCACCGAGGAGCGGACGCCATGTGGGAAAAACTCCAGACCCTTCTCGACCAGGCCGGCACCCGAACCCCCGAGGAGGAGATCCTCCCCTTCCCCGCCTACCTCGACCTGGTGCGGCGGGAGCCCTGGGTCACCCGGAACATGTTCCAGTTGCTCCACGACATGCTCCTGAGTTCCGGCGTGGAGTACCAGGTCATCCCGGGCAAACCCATCCGGCACCGCTACGCCTTTTTCGAGGACGAGTCCCTGGTGGGGCCGTTTGCCGTGTTCGGCCAGCAGAAGGCCAAGGAGAACCTGGTGGAGCGGATCTCCAACGCGAGCCGGGGCCTCGAAGCGGCCAAGCGGCTCTGGATCCTCCTGGGCCCGCCGGGGGCCGCCAAGTCCCGGTCGATGGACGGCATCAAGACCGCCATGAACGCGTACTCCCGGACCGACGAGGGCAAGACCTACACCCTGCTCCTGCCCACGGTGGACGAGCGGCTCCGGGAGAAGGCCCTCTTCGAGGAGGACGGCATCTGGTATCTGCAGGCCCCGATCTACGAGCGGCCGCTCCAGGTGGTGCCGCCGACCCTGCGGCCCATGTTCCTGCGGGAACTCAACGACAGCCTCGCCCCCCAGGGCATGGACGCGTTCTTCGAGGCCCACCCCCACTACGACGGGGTGTTCCGGGTGGAGATCGACGGGCTCATCTCCCCCTACAGCGACTTCGTGCTCCGGGAGTTCATGCGGGCCAAGGACCTCTCGTTCGGCGGGCTCCTACCCTACCTCAAGGTGCGGCGCATGATCTACGACGCCCGCACGAAGACCGGCATCGGCTCCTACACGCCCCGGGACGAGAAAAGCCAGGAGGCCGGGTCGCTCGTGGGCAACATCGACTACAGCCTGCTCCCGCGGTTCGGGAGCGAGTCGCACCCCCTGGTGCACGACTACAAGGGGGAACTCTGCGTGGGGGCCAACGGGTTCGTGGAGATCCACGAGATCCTCAAGCTCTCCGACCGGTTCCTCTACGAACTCCTCTTCGCCACCCAGGACCGGTTCTTCAAGCCCGAGGGCCAGCCCCCGATCCCGTTCAACGGGGTGATCATCGGGCACACGAACTTCCACGAGTACAACATGTTCCTCGCCAACGAGGCCTTCGAGGCCCTGCGGTCCCGGACCACCTTCATCGAGATGCCCCTGTCGGTCCACTTCAAGGACGAGGAGCGCATCTACGCCTACACCTACGCGAACGACCGCCGGGGCTGGAGCCCCGAGAAGAAGTTCGTGGCCCACACGGCCCCCCACAGCCTGGAGTTCCTGAGCCTGGTGGCCGTGATGACCCGGCTCTACGAGTCGAAGCAGAACCCGAACCTGACGCTCCTGCAGAAGGCCCTGATCTACGCGGGCCGGGCCGACAGCGGGGTCGACAACAACATGGCCCGCACCATCCTGGAGGAGTTCGAGTACGTGCGGCCCTCCGAGGGCACCTTCGGGCTCGACCCCCGGTTCATCCAGAACGTGTTCGAGAGCACCGAGCACTTCCAGATCAACGAGTACCAGGCGAACCTCCGGCGGCTCCGGGAGGAGGAGGGGGAGCCGGCGCTCCTGACCTCCATCGCCCTCCGGAACCCCTGCGTGACCCCGCTCGACCTCTACCTGCGCATGGAGAACCAGATCAAGGAGACCTTCGCCTCCAACAAGACGAAGCTCCGGCACTACGTGGAGAAGGTGCTGCCCCAGGCCAAGCGGTGGATCTTCGCCCAGATCGCGAGCGACGTGTACACCGCGGTGCTCCGGGACGAGACCGTGGTGGAGACGACCTGGAAGCGCTACACCGACCACGTGCGGGCCTACGTGCACAACACCACGGTGAAGCACGAGGTGACCCAGGCCGACGTGCAGCCCGACGAGAAGTTCATGCAGGCCATCGAGCAGTACCTGGGCATCCCCGACAAGGAGGTGTTCCGCAAGGAACTCTCCGACGCCATCGCCAGCGTGGGGTACCAGGTGCTCCTGGCCGATGAGCCGTCGTACCAGAGCGCGATCCGGCGCTACGTGTTCGAAAACGAGTTCAAGGCCACCGAGAACGTGAAGCTCCTCGGGTGGATCAAGAGCGGCTCGAGCGCGGCCGGGGTGCACTCGAAGGAGCAGGAGGAGCTGGACGCCACCGTGCGCTACCTGATGGACCACCTGGGCTACTGCGGCAAATGCGCCTACCAGGCGCTCACCATCACGGCGAACGCCTCGAGCATCGCGGAGTGACGCGCCCCCATGGCCGACGACGTCATCGAATCCAACGAGTCCGAGGGGCTCTTCAACGACTTCATCGAGAACGAGCTCGAGGACCTGGTGGAGCACATCGTGAACGAGGGCGACCTCGACCGGTTGGGCGACGCCGGCTCGGACATCGTGATCGAGATGGACGACATCGTGCCCCCCACCTTCGTGTACGACGACGCGGGGGCCGGGGCCGGCGGGCGGGGCCGGGGTCCGGGGCGGGAGAAGGACCGGCTGCGGTTCAGCATGCCCTACGAGCGGTTCATGGAACTCGTGGCCCGGCGGCTGGGCCTTCCCAACCTCACCAAGACGGGCCAGGGCCGGATCAAGGAACTCTCGTACACGTTTCGGACCTTCGGGCCGGTGGGGGTGGTGCTCGACAAGCGCCGCACGTTCCGCCGGGCCCTTCGCTCCAGCATCGGGCTCGGGGTGTACGACCCCGACGAGGGCCGGTACGAGGTCCAGTTCCGGCGGCGCGACCGGCGCTACAAGGTGCCCCAGCGGGTCGAGCGGCCCCGGTTCAAGGCCGTGGTGTTCTACATGGGCGACATCTCCTACTCCACCTGGGGCGAGCGGCTCGAGATGGAAAAGCGGCTCGTGGGGTTCATCCACCACTGGCTCGACTACAACTACGGCGCCGGCAACGTGGACCACCGGTTCTTCGTGCACGACGTGGAGGCCTACGAGGTGGAGCCCGAGGCGTTCTACCGGGTGAGCACGGCCGGCGGCACCAAGGCCGCGCCCGTGTTCGAGCTGGTGGGCCAGGTGGCCGTGAACGAGTACGACGTGGGCTCCACCAACTTCTACGCCTTCTACTTCGGCGACGGGGAACTCTTCGAGGACGACGCCTCCCACATCGTGGCCGTGCTGGGCGAGGTGCTAAAGCCCCTGTGCAACCGGATCGGGCTCGTCGAGGTGAAGCCGAGCCGGTTTAGCTACCTCAATCGCGAGGTGGAAAAGGCCTTCCCGGCCGACCCGATCGTGCGGCTCGCCCAGATCAAGGACAAGAAGGAAACCGTGGCCACGATCCAGACCCTTTTCGGGGAGGAAGTCCGTGCGTAGCGTGCGCACCGACCCCCTGCTCTCCCGGCTCGTGGACCGGGTGATGGAGATCGCCCGGGACATGGGCCGCACCGTGCCGGAGATCCGGTTCTTCCTCCTGGACGGCCTGGAGTTCGCGGCGCTCCTCGAAAAGAACGTGTACCCCGCGAGCCCCTTGAACCTCTGGGAGGGCAAGCGGATGGTGCACCGCCGCCACCGGATCGAGACCGGCCAGGAAACCACCCTGTACTACGAGGTGGTCCAGCCCGGCGACCCGGCCTACGCGTACCTCAACAGCGCCAACTCCCCGGTGATCCAGGCCTCGGTCATGGCCCACGTGGTGGGCCACTGCGAGTTCTCGCTCCTGAACGTGTTGCGCGACGCCGAACCCGACCGCACCGAGCGGGTGCTCCACCTGGTGCGCAAGGTGGAACTCGCCCGCCAGCAGATGGGCCACAAGGACTACGTGGAGTTCTGGAACGCCTGCGAGTCGGCCACGAGCCTCGCGGCCCCCAAGTCCCAGTACAACCTGGAGAACACGGTGGAGTCCGAATCCCGGCCCTCGGCCCGGGTGCGCCGGGAGGACGCCGCGCCCAAGCCCCGGCCGATCCTCCCCGTGTTCTCGACCCTGACCGAACTCCTCCAGCCCGCCGAGGAGGCCCCGTTCGAGCGGGAGGTGCGGGAGAAGCGGCGCCAGCAGGCGCTGGGCCGGCGGGGGTACGTGCTCCGGGCCCCGTGCCAGGACGTGCTGGGGTTCCTGCGGCTCTACGCCCCCCTGAGCCCGGCCGAGCGGCGGGTGCTCGAGTATCTCTATCTCACCCGGGCGCCCCAGGAGTTCGTGATCCGCACCCAGATCATGAACGAGGGCTGGGCCATGTACTGGGAGAAGAAGATCATGATGGAACTCTTCCGGGAGCGGGTGATCCCGGGGGTGATCGAGTACGCCAAGGTGTTCTCGGGGGTGTGCGCGCCCCGGCCCTACTTCCAGCGGAACCCCTACCACGTGGGCTACAACCTCTGGTGCCGCATCGAGGACGACCTGCGGGCCGGGCGGCTCACCCTGGAGTACCAAGAGGAGAAGGACGTCCTCAAGCGCGAAACCTGGCGGCGGGAGACCGGGGTGGACCCCATCGAGGCCATGGGCCGGATCGTGCGCACCACCACCGACGCCGAGTTCCTGCGGCGCTACCTCACGAAGGAGGCGGTGGAGGAACTCCACCTCAACCGGCTGCCCCGTCCCCTGGCCGAGCGCATGGGCATCCGGCCGGCCGACGCCTACCGGGCCGACGAGCGGTGGGTGTGGCTCGACCCGGAGGAGGTCCGAAGGGAGATGCTCCGGTTCTACGTGCACTTCTACCGGCCCCGGATCTACGTGGTGGACACCGAGTTCCGGGACGGGGGGCTCCTGCTCTACCACCGGGACGACGGCCGGGCGCTCCGGCAGGACTGGATCCGGCCGACGCTCCGGAACCTGAACCGGATCTGGAAGGGCCCGGTGGCCCTCATGACCCGCTCGTCACTGCACACCTACGCCGGGGGCCGGTACGCCCAGGAAGAGGTGGAGCCGGTGGAGTTCGACGAGGTCCGCCACCGGATGCTCCGGGGCGAAAAGGCGCT
>CAZUYO010000178.1:0-6064 GCA_964624725.1 uncultured Thermodesulfobacteriota bacterium | reverse complement strand
CGCGCCTCCTGCGGGATCCCACGGTGTCCCTGCGGCTCGCGGAACCCCGGGCCCACCGGGTGACCCTGCGGCTTCCCGGCGGCGCCCAGGTCGTGGCGCTGGACGGCCTCACGCGACTCGGCCCCTTCCTGGCCGGCCGGTACGCGGGACCCGAGCGGGGGCTCGTCACGGTGCGCCGCGGCGATGTGACGTGGCGCATCCCCCTGGCCGAAGCCCTGGACCCGACGGGCGGGGGACGGCTGGTTCTCGACGCGGGCGACCAGATCGCGGTGGCGCCGGAGGGGCCGGCCCGGTTCTACGTGATCGGGGAGGTGGAGCGCCAGGGCACCTATCCCCTGGAGCGCCCCACCGACGTGCTCCAGGCGGTCGCCCAGGCCGGGGGGTTCGGCCCCCGGGCCCGGCGCGATCTGGTGGCGGTGCTGCGCCCCGGCCCGGAGGGCGCCCGGGCGATCCCCGTGCGGCTCGGTTCCCCGGGGCCGCTCCTGGAGCCCGGCGACGTGGTGTACGTGGGCCGTTCCCGGGCCGGCGACTGGAACGCGTTCCTCGAGCAGATCCGGCCCACCCTGGAGGTGCTCAATCTCACCAGCGGCACCGGGCTGAACACCCGGAACCTCACGGAGTAGCGATGCGCACCCTGGATCTCGACCTGCCCCGCCTCGTGCGGATTCTCCGGCGCCGAGCCCTCGCCCTGGCGGCGAGCGCCGGGGTGGCCGCCGCGGCGGCGGGGTTCTCGGCCCGGATGACGGCCCCGCCCCCGGTGTTCGAGGCGGTCGCCACGGTCCGGTACGAGCGGGAGAGCACCCCCGTGGGGCTCTTCCTGGAGACGGTGTCCTGGTCGGCCGCCGACGAGATCGAAAGCCAGGCCGCCGTGATCGCCTCGTTCCCGGTGCTCGCCGAGGCGGCCCGCCGGGCGGGCCTCGTGCCCCCGGAACTGGACGACGAGGCGCTTGCGGCCGCCCCGCCCCACGTGGCGGTGCTCGAGGACCTGTCGGGACGGGTCTCGGCGCAACGCCGAGGGGCCACGAGCCTCATCGACGTGCGGGTGCAGGACCAAAGCCCGGAGGGCGCGGCCGCCCTGGCGAACCACCTGGTGGCCGCGTACCGGGACCTCAACGCCCGCCAGAAGACCCGGCGGGTCCGGGCGGCCCGGGAGTTCATCGAGGCCCAGCGCCGGGCCACCGCCGAGCGGCTCCGGAGGGCCGAGGAGGAACTGCGGGCCTACCGGCAACGCACCGGGGTCATGGACCCGGGCATCCGGCTGGACCACGACCTCGAGGAGGAGGCCCGGTTGCGGCTCGAACTGGACCAGATCGAGGCGGCCCTTCAGGGGCTCCGGGGGACCGCCGACGCCGAAAACCCCGCCGTCCGGGCCAAGGCCCAGACCCTGGCCGACCTGGAGGAACTCCGGGCCCGGCTCCTGGAGCGCTACACCCCGGAGCATCCCCAGGTGCGGGAACTCGAGGACCGGATCCGGGAGGCCCGCGAGGCCCTCGAAGGGGCCGTGGCCCAGGTCCGTGACGCCCTCGAAACCCGGCGTGCCGAGGTCCGCCGCCGCCTCGACGCCCTCGGGGACCGCCTGTCCGGCCTTCCGGCGGCCGCTCTGGGGCTCGCGCGCCTCGAGCGGGAGGTGAAGGTGGAGGAGGAGCTCTACAGCCTCCTCGCCTCCAAGCACCAGGAGGCCCTCATCCGGGAGGCCGAGCCCGTGCAGGAGGTGGCCCTGGTGCGGCCGGCCTTCCCGCCCACGGAACCGGTGAACGGGAAGAACCCGGTGCTGCCCGTGGCCGGCGGGGGGATCGTGGGGCTCCTCCTGGGGGTGTTCTGGGTCCTGGGCGCCGAGAGCTTCGGCCACCGGGTGGAGGAGGACGAGCACCTCACCGAGCTCGTGGGCGCGCCCGTGCTCGCCGTGCTGCCCCCACCCCCCGAACCCCTGTGGCCCACCCTGCTCGAGGAGTTCTCGGCCGGCGACACCCCCCGGGTCCACGGTCTGCGGCGGGCCTGCTCCCGGGTGACCGGGGGCGGGGCTCCCGGGAACGGCCTGATCGGGGTGGCGCCCCTCCTTTCGGCCCACCGGGACCCGGCCGCCCTGGAGCTCGCCCTGGCCGCCTCCCTGAGCGGCCGCGGGGTGGCCCTGGTGGACGCCTCGTTCGAGACGCCCTGGCTCTCGGCGGCCCTGGGCCTTGCGGACGTGCCCGGCCTGGCCGAGCTCGCCGGCGGCACGGCCGGCCCCGACGACGTCCTGTACGGCCCCTCCGACCTCCTCCTGGGGCCGATCGACACCGGCCACCTGACCACCTGCCCCGCTCTGGACGGGCTGTGGGTGGTGCCGGCCGGCGCCCGGCCCGCGTCCGGAAACGAGTTCCTCGCGACCCCGGAGGTTCGGCGGGCCTTGGCGGGCCTCCGGGATCGGTTCGAGGCGGTGTTCGTCGCCCTTCCCGGCATCGTGCCGGCGACCCCGGCCATGGGAGTCGCGCCGGTTCTGGACGGTCTGGTCCTGGCGTGCCCGCCGGCGCCCCTGCCCGCGGCCCCCCTCCGGGAGGCGGCGGAGCTCTGGGGCGGCGCCGGGGGCCGGGTCTGCGGCGCCCTGTGGCGCGCCCGGGCGGGCCGGGCCAGCCGGGGCCCGCTGGTCCGCCGGGCCGCCTGGGCCGTGGCCGGTGCCCTCACCACGGCCACGGTGGGAAGCGCCCTTTGGGTCACCGGGCGGCTGGGCCCCTGGGGAGGGGCGCCGTGAGGGCGGTCGCGCTTGCCCCGTCCAGGCCGGCCGGGCCCTGGGTCCTCGTGACCGCGGCCGTCCTCGGGGCTGCCTGCGGCCTGGCCCCCCTGGCCGGCACGGCGGCCCTCCTGGGGCTCGCGGTGGCGGCCGTCGGGTTCGGGTCGGCCGAGGCGGGGCTTGCCCTCCTCCTCGGGGCCATGCTGCTTTCGCCCGAGATCCCGCTCCGGCCGGGGGCTTCCGGTGGGCTGGAGACCGGCCGGGCCGTGACGATCCGCCTGGACGACCTCGTCGTGGCCGGGTACTGCGTGGGCCGGTTGGCCCGCATGGCCGTGGACCGGGCCGCCCGGTTCCGGATGCCGACCGCGGTGGCCCGGCCCGTGCTCGCGTACCTGGCCGTGTGCGCGGTGTCCACGGCCGCGGGGCTGGCGGCCGGCCGGGTCCGGCCCCTCACCGGCACCCTGTTCGTCCTCAAATACGCCGAGTACTTCCTGGTGTTCGCCCTGAGCCTGGAGCCCCTCTCCCGGCCCGGCCGGGCCGGGCGGTTCCTGGGGCTCTTTTTCGCCGTGGCCGCGGTGGTGTGCCTGTGGGCCCTCACCCAGGCCCCGGCCGGGGGACGGATCAGCGCCCCCTTTGAGGGGGATCCGGAACCCAACACCCTGGGGGCCTACGTGGTTCTCGCCGGGTGCCTCGCCGCCGGGCTCTGGCTGGAGGCCGGCCGGCCCTGGGCCCGGTGGGGGCCGTGGCTCCTGGGGCTCTTCGGCGTGACCCTGCTCCTGACCCTTTCCCGATCCTCCTGGCTCGCCGCCGTCGCGGCCGCCGGGGTGTTCGTGCGCCACAGCCGGCGGCGGCTCTGGGTGGCCGGGGCGTGTCTGCTCGCCGCCGCCGCCCTGGTGGCCTTCCCGCCCCCGGCGGTCAAGGAGCGGGTGCTCCACACGGTCCGGGAACGAAGCTCCCAGCCCCAGGTGACGGTGGCCGGGGTCACCCTGGACGCCTCCACCTCGGCCCGGATCGAAAGCTGGGTCCGGGTGGCCCGAGACGCCCTGCGCCACCCGTTCCTCGGACACGGGGTCACGGGGTACGGCTTCGTGGACGCCCAGTACGTGAAGCTCCTGGCCGACACGGGGCTCCTGGGTCTGGGGGCGTTCCTGTGGATCCTGGGGTCCCTGCGGGGGCGGGCCCGGGCGGCCGTGCAAAGCCCCGAACCCCTCCGCCGGGGCCTGGGGCTCGGGTTTCTCGCGGCCACCTGGGGCCTCGGGGTCCACGCCCTGGGGGCCAACACCTTCATCCTCATCCGGGTGATGGAGCCCTATCTCTTCGCCGCCGCCTGCGTGGTGGCCCTTGAGCCCAAGGGGGGCGAGGAGGAATCGCCGTGACCGAGTTGCGGATCTGCCACGCGGTGACCCGCCTGGACCGGGGGGGATCGGCCGAGAACACCCTTCGCACGGCGGTACACCAGGCCCGCTCCGGGCACCGGGTGTGGTTGGTGGCGGGGCCGAGCCATGAGTCGGCCATGGGTCCCCGGGAGCGGGCGGCGCTGGAGGCGGAACTCGAGGCGGCCCGGCGGGCCGGGGTCCGCCGCGACACGAGCCCCGCCCTCGTGCGCGCGGTCCGGCCCGCCCAAGACCTGGCGGCCCTCCTGGACCTCTGGCGCCGCCTCCGCCGGATCGAGCCCCATGTCCTCCACACCCACACCAGCAAGGCCGGGGTGCTGGGCCGCCTGGCCGGGCGCCTCGCGGGCGTGCCCTGGGTGATCCACACCTTCCACGGCCACGTGTACGAGGGGTACGGAAGCCGCCTCGCCTCGGCCGCGTTCCTCTGGGTGGAGCGGGCCCTGGCCCCCCTGGCCGACCGCCTCGTGGCCCTGACCCCCCGGGAGAAGGCCGACCACCTCCGCCGGGGGGTGGGACGGTCGGACCAGTTCCGGGTGGTGCCGAGCGGGGTGCCCCTGGACCGGTTCCGGTCCCGGCCTCCCCGGGCCGCGTCCCGGGCGAGCCTGGGCCTTCCCCCCGACGCCTTCCTGGTGGGGTCGGTGGGCCGGCTCATCCCGCTCAAGGGCCACGACCTCCTCGTCCGGGCCCTCGCGCACCTGCCCGGGGACACCCACGCGGCGGTGCTCGGGGAGGGGGAGGAGAGGCCGGCCCTCGAGCGCCTGGCGGCCGAACTCGGGGTGGGCCATCGGCTGCACCTCCTGGGCTGGCGCGACGACGTCCCGGGGTTCCTGGCCGCCGTGGACGCGCTCGCCATGCCCTCCCGGAACGAGGGGATGGGCCGGGCGGCCGTGGAGGCCATGGCCGCGGGCCGGCCCGTGGTGGCGGCCCGGGTGTCGGGCCTCGCGGACGTGGTGGCCCACGGGGAGACGGGGTTCCTGGTGCCCCCGGAAAGCCCCGGGGCCCTGGCCCGGGCCCTGGAGCGGCTCCGTCGGGATCCCGGCCTCCGGGCCCGGATGGGGGAGGCCGGCCGGAAGCGGGCCGAACGGTTCAGCTTGGAAACCATGCTCGCCCTCCTCGACGATCTGCTCGAGGAGGCGCGGGCCCGGCTGGGGGCCGTGTGCCCCCAGGGGGTGGGGCCGTGATCCGGCTCGTGCTTTCGGCCCTGGTCCTCCTGGCGGCCGCCCCGGCCGGGGCCCGGCCGCTCGTGGTGGCCGCCCACGTGCACACGGTCTGGTCCGGCGGGGCCCACACCCCCGAGGAGATCGGCCGCCTGGCGGCCGAGCGCGGCGTGGACGCCGTGCTCCTGGCCGACCACGACCTGGTGCGGGCCACGTGGGGCCTGCCGCCCTTCGAGCACCTCCTGGCCTGGCGGGTGGACCGGCCGAGCGTGCTCGCCCGCGGCCCGGCGGCCTACCTGGCCGAAGTGGCGGCCGCGGCCCGGGCGACCGGGGTCCTGCTGGTCCCCGGGGCCGAGGTGTCGGCCCACGCCCGGTGGGAGGGGCTTCCGGGCGACCTCGTGCTCCGGGGTTGGCGGCGGCACCTGCTGCTCTACGGGCTGGCGGATCCCGAGGCCTGGGAGGACCTCCCGGTCCCGGGGAACACGGGGCGGGTCCGGTGGGACCGGCTCCCCTGGGGGCCCCTGGCCGGGGCCGGCCTCGGGCTTCTCGTCGCCCTGGGGCTCTGGGCCTCGGCCCGGCGACCGGGGGAGCGCAGGTGGGCCGCCGGCCTGGCCGCGGTGAACCTCCTGGGCCTGGGACACCTCGCCCTCGCCCCGGCGTTCCCCTGGCCGGTGCAGGGGCCGGCGGCCGGCCGGGCCGGGTGGGCCCCGTACCAGGCCGTGATCGACCACGGCCGGGCCCACGGCGCCCTGGTCGTCTGGGCCCACCCGGACGCGGCCCCGGCCGACGAGCGGGTCGGCGAGGGG
>CAZUYO010000177.1:1773-6098 GCA_964624725.1 uncultured Thermodesulfobacteriota bacterium | reverse complement strand
CGCGGATGGCAACTCCTCCCTCGGGGGCCCTCGGGCCCCTCCTTTTTTTGCCCGCACGCCTCCCTACCCCGGATCTCCCCCCCACGGGACGTCGCGCCCCCTCGCCTCCTAGAGCGAGCGGCGGCTCGCCCTCCAGCCAAACCGGCTCAGTGCTCCGGACCCTCGGCGGGCTTTTGGGTGCTGCGGTAGAGGGCCAGGAAGTTCACGGGGTCGAGGAGGAACGGCGGGAACCCGCCGTCCACCACCGTCTGGCTCACGATCTGGCGGGTGAAGGGGAAGAGCTGGGTCGGGCAGTCCACCGCGAGCACGGTCTTCAGGTGCTCCTCGGGCACGTTCTTCACCAGGAAGAGCCCGGCGTGCTCCACCTCCACGATGAACACCACCTTGTCCCCCGACTTCACCGTGGCGTGCAGCTCGATCACCACCTCCCAATGGTCGGCGTCGATCTTGCGGTTGCGAAGCTGCAGGTTGAGCTCGGCCTGGGGCGAGGTTTTCTCCAGGAAGATCCGGGGCGCCTCGGGGTTTTCGAACGAGAGGTCCTTCACGTACATCCGCACGAGCCGGAGCACGGGCGGGGTGGGGGAGTCGGCCATGGGTGTCGCCTCCAGGGTTCACGGGGTTTTCGGGACCGGCGGATTGTAGCAGAATGGCCCGGCGCCGTGCCGGGGGGAATGGCGATCTTCGTTTTTCACCACGGAGGGCACGGAGGGCACGGAGACTTCGGGCCGGGACGCCAGGAGGGGGGAAGGCTGCGTCCAGGCCCGGCTCCGGCTTGGCGATCCGGGCCGAAGGCCCGCGGACAAGGGCGTCGCGGCTTGGAAGCCGCTCCCACAAGGTGGGATGGGCGATGGCGGCGGGATCGAAAAGGGTTTCGGCCGCCCGGCCGACAAGCGGCCCAGCCGCCCGGCTCGAAATCCCACGGACCCCGTTTCCGCCGGGTCGCATGGGGAAAGGAGGCGAACCCCGCCATGCCGAACCTCGTCTACGTCGCCCTGGGGGCGGTCCTCGGGGCCTCGGGCCGGTACCTGGTGGCCGGCTGGGTCTCCCGGGCGGCCTCGGGGGTGTTCCCCTGGGGCACCCTGGCCGTCAACCTGATCGGCTGCTTCGTGATCGGCTGGGCCTGGGGCCTGGCCGAACGGAGCCTCTGGGCCCCGGCGTTCCGGACGTTTTTCTTCGTGGGGCTCCTGGGATCGTTCACCACCTTCAGTTCGTTCGGCCTGGAGACCCTGCACCTCCTGCGGGACGGCGAGGTCGCCCTGGCCGCCGGCTACGTGCTGGGGTCGAACCTGCTCGGCTTCGCCCTGGTGTGGCTCGGCCTGACCCTGGCCTGAGGAGAACCGGTATGACGCTTCCCGAAGACGGCATGCTCCTTCGCATCTTCATCGGCGAGGCCGACCGCCACGACGGCCGGCCCCTCTACGAGGCCATCGTGTTGAAGGCCCGGGAACTGGGCCTGGCCGGGGCCACGGTGCTCCGGGGGGTCATGGGGTTCGGGGCCCACAGCCGGCTCCACACCACCAAGGTGCTCCGGCTGAGCGAGGACCTGCCGATCGTGGTGGAGATCGTGGACACCGAGGCGAACCTCCAGAAGCTCCTGCCCTGGCTCGACGAGGTGGTGGAGGAGGGCATGGTCACCCTGGAGAAGGCCCGGGTGCTTCGCTACCGCCATGGCAAGTAGGCTTCTCGCGTTCGTGCTCGTGCTCCTCGCCGCGGCCCCGGCCCGGGCCGGGGAGATCGAGGTGTTCGCCGGGTCGGCCTCGAAGCCGGCCACCGAGGAGGCGGCCCGGGCGTTCGAGGCCCGCACGGGGACCCGGGTGCTCCTCCACTTCGGGGGATCGGGGGCCGTGCTGGCCCAGATGGAACTCGCCCGGCGGGGGGACGTGTACTTCCCCGGGTCCTCCGATTTCATGGAGAAGGCCAAGCGCAAGGGCCTCGTGGACCCGGCCACCGAGGTCCGGGTGGTGTACCTCCTGCCGGCCATCAACGTGGCCCGGGGCAACCCCAAGGGCATCCGGTCGCTCGAGGACCTGGCCCGGCCCGGGATCCGGGTCGGCATGGCCCGGCCCGACACCGTGTGCGTGGGGCTCTACGGCGTGGAGATCCTGGAGCGCAAGGGGCTCGCCGAGGCCGTGCGGCGAAACGTGGCCAACTACGCCGAGTCCTGCGCCAAGACGGCCCAGATGCTCGCCCTGGGGCTCGTGGACGCCGTGCTCGGGTGGGACGTGTTCGACGACTGGAACCCCGAGAAGATCGAGACGATCCCCTACCCCCCGGAGGAGGTGCCCCGCATCGGGTACATCCCCGCCGCGGTGTCGGTGTTCGCGCGGAACCGGGAGGCCGCCCTCGCCTTCCTGGGCTTCCTCACCGGCCCCGAGGGCCGGGAGATCTTCCGGCGCCACGGGTACCTCACCACCCTGGAGGAGGCCCGCCGGTTCGCCCGGCCCGACACCCCCGTGGGCGGGGAGTTCCCCCTGCCCGCCTCCTGGAGGTGACGGTGGCCGACCGGGCCTTCTGGGCCGTCCTGGCCGCCGCCCTGGCCCTGGCGGCCGGGTTCGTGGCCGCGGTGCTCTGGGCCCAGGCCGGCTACGCCGGGCTGGGGCCCACCCTGGCCGCCCTCGGCCGGCCCGCCATCCGCCACGCCGTCGTCCTGAGCCTCGGCACCTCGACCCTGTCGGCCTGCCTCGCGGTGGGCCTTGCGATCCCCTCGGCGTACCTCCTGGCCCGCCGGCCGTTTCCCGGGGCCGGCGCCCTGGACCTCCTCCTCGATCTCCCGGTGGTGCTCTCCCCCGTGGCCCTGGGGGTGAGCCTGCTCCTTTTCTTCCGCACCGGCCCGGGCGAGTGGATCGAAACCCATCTCCTTCGCTTCGTCTTCGAGGTGCCCGGCATCGTGCTGGCCCAGGCCACGGTGGCCACGGCGCTCGCCGTGCGGGTGCTCAAGGCGACCTTCCAGGGGGTGGACGAGCGCTACGAGCACGTGGCCCGGTTCCTGGGGTGCTCGGCCTGGGGCGCGTTTCGCCGGGTCACCCTGCCCATGGCCCGCAGGGGCATCCTCGCCGCCTTCATCCTGGCCTGGGCCCGGTCCGTGGGGGAGTTCGGGGCCACCGTGACCCTGGCCGGCGCCGTGCCCGGGAAGACCGAGACCGTGCCCGTGGCGATCTACCTCCGGCTCGCCGAGGCCGACATCACCGGGGCCGTGGCGTTGATCCTCCTGCTTTCGGCCCTGAGCCTGGGGGTGCTGGTGGTGCTCCGGCTCGTGGGGGGCTGGCGGTGATCCGGGCCGAGGGGCTCACCGTGCGGTTCGACGGGTTCCGGCTCGAGGCCGTGGACCTCGCGGTGGAACCCGGGGAGAGCTTCTTCGTGCTGGGCCCCTCCGGGGCCGGGAAGACCCTGCTTCTGGAGGCGCTCCTGGGCATCCGCCGGCCCGAGGCCGGCCGGGTCGTGCTGGACGGCCGGGACGTCACCCGGCTTCCGCCCGAGGCCCGGGGCGTGGCCTACGTGCCCCAGGACCTCGCCCTCTTTCCCCACCTCACCGTCCGGGAGAACATCCTGTTCGGGCTCCGGGCCCGGGGCCGGGCCGGGCCCGAGGCCGACCGGAAACTCCGGCGCTGGGTGGAACTGCTGGACCTGGGAAGGGTGGTGGGGCGCCGGGACGTGCGCACCCTCTCGGGCGGGGAGCGCCAGCGGGTGGCCCTGGCCCGGGCCCTCGTGACCGAGCCCCGGGTGCTCTTTTTGGACGAGCCGTTCTCGGCCCTCGACGCCCCCCTTCGCCGCCGGCTCCAGGCCGAGTTCCGGGACCTCCAGCGCCGGATCGGGGTCACCGTGGTCCAGGTGACCCACGACCCCGAGGAGGCCTTCCTCATGGCCGACCGCATGGCCATCCTGATGGCCGGCCGCATCGAGCAGACCGGCCGGCCGGCCGAACTCTACAACCGGCCGGCCAACCTGCGGGTGGCCCGGTTCCTGATGCTCCAGAACCTGTTTCCGGGCACGGCCGGGCCCGTGGGCGACGACGGGTACCAGCGGCTCCGGATCGAGGGGGTGGCCCGGGAGCTCCTCCTCACCCCCGACCCCCGGTTTCCGGCGGGCGCCCGGGTGGTGGTGGGCATCCGGCCCGAGGAGGTGATCCTGGTGCGGCCCGACCGGCCCCCCGACACCGCCCGCCAGAGGAACCTGCTCCTCGGCGAGATCCTGGAATGGGCCGACCTCGGCCACTCCCGGCTCGTGCGGCTCCGGGTGGAGGGCATCACCCTGGACGTGTGGCTCAACATCCGCGCCGCCCGCGAGTACCCCATGGAGCCGGGCATGGAGGTCTGGTGCCACGTGCG
>CAZUYO010000177.1:0-1673 GCA_964624725.1 uncultured Thermodesulfobacteriota bacterium | reverse complement strand
AGGATCGCGTCCTTCCACAGCCGCCCGAACAGGGCCGGGTCGGTGACCGGGCGGCGCACCATGGCCCGGCAGCGGGCCGCCTGGCCGTCCGTGGTGGAGGGCCGGCTCAGGAGGTCCACCGCCAGCCGGGAGAAGTCGCGCACGAAGGCGTGGAACATGGCGTCCACGTGGTCGGCGTCCACCCCGTGGAGCGTGGCGGCCTCGCAGATGAGCTGGGCGTACACGACCAGGGTGAAGAGTTCCCCCAGGCACAGGAGGAAGTCGGTGTCCTTTCGCTGGGCCTCGTCCGGGGTGTGCTCGACCAGGAGTTTCAGGAGTTCGTCCACCTGCTCCAGGAACACCCGCACGTTGGGGAGGTCCCAGGCCCGGAAGGCCTTGCGGTAGTCGTGGAACCGGATCTTGCCCAGACCCCGGGCCGGCCCCTGGTCGAACAGGAACGCGTCGTGGGCCGGGTCGTCGCGCACCGGCACCTCGGGGTAGTCGGCCGGGTGGAAGAAGTAGTTCTGCATGAACTTCACGATCAGGGCGATGTTCACGTGGACCGTGCCCTCGAGCTTGGGCAGGGCCCGGATGTCCCGGGCCGCCATCTCGAAGTAGGTGTCGGTCTCGAACCCCTTGGCCGCGATCACGTCCCACATGAGGTTGATCACCTCCTCGCCCTGGGTCGTGACCTTCATCTTCATGACCGGGTTGTAGAGGAGGTAACGCCGGTCGTCGGCCGAGGCGCTTCGCATGTAGTCGGCCGACCGGAGCCCGAAGAGCTTCATGGCCACGAGCCGCAGGTACGCGTCGGTGAACAGGCGCTGCACGTGGGGGAAGTCGGTGACCTTCATCCCGTAGAGCACCCGGTGCGCCGCGTGGTCCAGGGCCTCGTAGAGGGCGTGGGTGCAGATGCCGATCGAGGCCCAGCCCAGGTTGTATTTTCCGATGTTCACCGTGTTGAGCGAGGCGTCCCAGGCGGCCGGCCCCTGGAGCAGGATGTCGGCGTCGGTCACGGGGTAGTCCCGCAGCTCGAACTCGGCCACGTAGCTCTGGCTCGGCACCACGTTTCGCACCAGGTGGAACCGCTCGTGCTTGGGGTCGGCCGCGAAGAACACGTAGTCGCCGGTGTCGCCGCGCTTGCCGAACACCGAGACCAGGGCCGCCTCGTTGCCGTTGCCGATGTAGTACTTCCCGCCGTTGGCGACCCACCGGCCCGGGCCCGCGGGATCGAGCCGCATCTCGGTGCTGTAGATGTCGGCCCCGTGGGCGCGCTCGGAGAGCCCGAAGGCGAAGATGCCCCCCTCCTCGAGCATCCGGCCCACCCGGCGCTTCAACTCCTCGTTGGGGCTCATCCACACCGGCCCCAGGCCCAGGATCGAGACCTGCCAGGTGTACCAGTAACAGAGCCCGTAAAAGGACACGACCTCGTTGAAGTGGCAGATCCGGCGGGTGTCCCACCGGGTGTCGCCCGTGCCGTACTCGGGCGGGGTCAGGAGCGTCGCGAACACCCGCTCGTCGCGCACGAACCCGAGGAAGTCGTCGTACCAGACGTGGGCCTTGTCGTCCTCCTTGAGCCGGCGTTTCCCCTTGGCCTCGAAAAACCCGACCGTCTTCTCCAGGATCTCCCGCAGGCGGGCATCGTCGCCCACGGCCAACCGGTGGGGGTGCAGCAGGATCATGGCGGCTCCTCG
>CAZUYO010000176.1:0-6246 GCA_964624725.1 uncultured Thermodesulfobacteriota bacterium | reverse complement strand
CGGCCCAGGGCCCGGGCCTCTTCGACGACCGTGTCCCGGTCTTCGAAGGTCTTGATGCCCACCGACTCCACCGTCGCCTCGGGGCCGTAGAGCATGGGGATGGCACTCATGACGCACTCGTTGCCGTAGCCGCACTTCACGCAGGGCACGTTGCCGTCCATGACCACCTCGCCGACGTACTCCATGCCCTCCTCCATGGCCATGAATTTGATGGCGCCCACCCCGAAATCCGCCGCCGGGGGCAGCCCCTCGGCGCCCCGGGGCACGGCCGAGGTGACCACCGCGGCGAGCGGCTTGCCCCTCAGGAACCCGTGCTTGTGGCGAAGCGGGTACAGGCGCTCGATGAACGCCTTGGTCCGGGCGTCGAGGCTGGAGTACGGGGTGAAACCGCCGATCACCAGGGCGTCGGCCTCCTTGGCCTTCTCGGCCAGTTCGATGCCGTCGTCCTGGATGACGCAGCGGTTGGTTTCCACGCACCCCAGGCAGGCCTGGCACGGGGCCACGTCGTACTTCTTGAGCTTCACGAACTCGGTCTCGAGGCCGGTGGCCTCGAGCACGGCCTTCACGATGCGGTCGGTGTTGCTGTTGGGAACCGGGCTTCCGGATACGCCGAGCACCTTCATGGGTCGTCCTCCTTCGTGGGAGAGTCCAAGAGCATCCGTGTGCAGGGTACCGCACCTCGCCGCCCCGGCATGTAGCCTGGGCTACCGGGGGAGCCGATTCCCCGACCCGGACGCCCCGGGCATGAGCGCGACGGCCGCCCGCTGGGACAGGACCCGGGCGATCTGGGTGGGATTCGTGAACAGGAAATCCCGGGGGGACAGGAGTTCGGAGATCCCATCGGGGTCGAGGCAGACCGCCCCGGCGCACACGGGCCCCACGCCGTGCTCGTCGAGTTCCCGGCGAAGCTCCCCGGGGCTCCGGATGGGGAAACACAGGTCCTTCAGGGATTCGGCCAACTGGGTGTAAAGGGTGTTCTTGGCGCTCATGGGTCACCTCCGTTCGGCGTGGGTTCCGTTCGATGGTGACACCCTAGCGCCACCCGCCGCCCCGGGCGGTAGCGCCCGCTACCATCCGGGGTGTTTTCCTTTTTCCTCACGCCCCTTGCCCGGCGGCCCACGTGCCGAAGGGCTGCTTTTCCACCCGCATCGAACCGTCGGGGCCCCGGTAGAGATTGACCCACGCGTTCCAGTTGGCGGTGTCCATCTCGGGGTAGTCGAGCCGGTAGTGGCTGCAGCGGCTCTCGGTACGAAACAGGGAGGCCCGCAGCTTCATCTCGGCGTTCAGCACCATGTTGGCGGTTTCGTGGGCCAGGCGCAGTTCGTGCAGATCCGCGGCCCGCAGCAGGGGCACGTGGTGGTCGCGCAGCTCCTCCACATAGGCCAGGGCCGCCCGCAGGAGCGGCTCCCTTTTCACGTAGAGGACGAAGTTGGGGATCATGATCCCCTGGAGGGTCTGGGTGACCCACGCCGGTCCGAACCCCCGCTTGCGCCGCAGGGGCGCCAGGATCTCCTCGCCCAACCGGTCCCGCTCGGCCGCCGCGATCCGCGGCGGGGGCACGCCCTTGCCGTACCGGGCCGCGGCCTCCCCGGCCAGGGCCCCCTGGATCGCCGAACCGGCCAGGGAGGAGCCGATCTGGGTGTAGATCCCCCCCGACATGTGGGATCCCAACGCGTCGCCCGCGGCCCACAGGCCCGGCACGGTCGAGGCCCCGGTCGGGTCGGTCGGCGCGAGCCCCTCGGACTTGTGGATCGACATGCCGGCCGAGGCTCCCCCCATCAGGGCCCCGCCGCCCATGCCCGGCGGCGGGCCCTTGGGCCGCCGCCCCTTCCCCGGGGACGGGGGCGGCGGGCCGCCCGGGCGCCGGAACTCCTCCGGCTGGTAGGGCCCCCCTTCCAACGGGGAAGCCTCCTTTGCGCCGGGCGGTCCCCCCTCCAGGGGACCGCCGAGGACGTAGGCCCGGTAGTTCATCTCGACGCCCAGATCGTGGTGGATCTCGACCTGCGTGATCCCGGGTTTTCGGTCGAACATCCCCCGCCAGCCGTCGTAGCAGGCGGCCGGGTGGTCGGCCCGGGTGAAGTGCCCGTCGTTCCACTCCTTTCCGGTGACCTTGGCTCCGACCCGGTAGGCCATGGCGGTGCCGTCGTGGGTGAGGTCGCAGATCGGAAACCCGCTGGGCTTGAACCCTCCGGCCCCGGTGCACAACACCACCGCGTTGGCCCGAAACAGGTGCAGCCGGGGTTCGTCGAAGGCGAACCCCGCGGCCCCCACGACCCGGCCGCCCTGCCGCACGAGGTGGGTCACCATGACCCGCTCCACCACCGGGATCCTTCGCGCGTCGAGGGGCTGGCGCAGGGCGGGGGCGCAAAGCGGCGCGTCGAAGAACCCCCACGCCCGGAGTTCCTCCACCCGGGCCCGGGAGTGCTCCACGAGTTGCCGCGTGAACACCGGGTTGTTCGTGCCCAGGGCCGAGCGTGACACGGCCGCCACGAACTCGTCGGGCCCGAGGGGCGCGGTTTTCGGGTCGTAGGCGAAGATCCCCTTGGCGAAGGGCGTCTGGCCCGAGGCCCCGATCCGGCCCTTGGACACCACGACCACCCGGGCCCCGGCGTCGCGGGCCTTGACCGCGGCAAACACCGCGGCCATGCCGCCTCCCACCACGAGCACGTCGGCCTCGTGTTCGATCCACCGGGCCGATGCGGGGTCGACCGCCGGCTCGTTGGGTTCGGGCGAGGCCCCGAGCCCGGAAAGCCCCAAGGCCGCCAGGGCCACGAACCCGGCCGCCCCGCCCGAGGCGGCTAGAAACTCCCGGCGGGAGACCCCGCCGCTTGGTTGCTCGGTCATCGTCGGATTCCTCCTGTGTTGTCCCGAACGGGGCGGCCCCGGAGCAGCCGGTAGACGCCCCCGGCCACCACGGCCGCCGCGGTCACCACCATGAAGGCGCTTCGGTGCCGGCCGAGAACGAGGGCGTGGCCGGCAGCGGAGAACGCGGCCAGGATTCCCAGCCAGCCGTGCCCGAGGCGCCAGGTGCGGTAGGCAACGGGGCCCCGCCACAGGGCCGTGACCCCGAGCCCGAGGCACGCCAGCCAGGCCAGGCCCCCCAGGGCGAGGCCCGGGGTTCCGATCCGGGAAACCAGGGCGGCCAGGGCGTCCGCCGGCGCGATCCCGGGTTCCCAGAACCGGGGCGCCACCACCAGGAACGGATGGGCGAGCCCGGCCGCCACCGCCCCGTATCCGGCGACCCGGTGGACCCGCAGGATCCGGCCCACGGCCGGTCCCGCCGCACCGGACCGGGTGAGGTGCAAAAGCCCGCCCAGGAGTCCCAAGCCCACCAGGGCCACCATCGAGAGGGCGTCGGCCCAGGGGGCGCGGGCCGGCGGCCCCCCCAGGGCCCACCACGCGAGGGGGAGCCCCCCGGCCAGCGCCGCGAACCGCTGGAATTCCCGCCGAGCCGAGACCCGCCGCAGCCCTACCCCCATGGCACCACCACCGGGATCGATTTCTCGGGCGTGATGGTGATCGCGCCCACGGGGCAGTACAGCCGGCACAGATGGCAGATCTGGCAGTCCGCCGGGTACCGCACCCGGGCCTTCCCCGAGTGCTCGTCCAGCCGGATCACGTCGGTGGGGCACGTGCGCACGCAGGTGCCGCACCCGATGCATCCGTCGATCCGCTCGATGGCCATCGATGCTCACCTCCCTTCCCCCGCCCGGGCGAGCAGCTCGGTCACCACGGTGCCGAGACGGGCCGGGGCGTAGGGTTTGACGAGCACGGCGTCGAAGGCGGCCGTGACCCGCTCGGGCGACCCGGTGACGGCCACGACCGGCTGCCGGCCCCCGGCCCCCCGGATGCATCCCAGGAGCCAGTTTCCGTCGGGCCCCGGCAGCCGGATGTCGGTGACCACGGCGTCGATCGGCTCCCGACCGAGGGCCTCGAGGGCCGCCCGGGCGTCCCCGACCGCGGTCACGGCGAACCCCTGCTCGGCGAGCAACGCCGCGGTCAACTCCCGGAGCATCTGGTTGTCGTCCACCAGAAGCACCCGGGGGGCGTCAGCCCCCGGGGAGCGCCCGGGGGTCCCGCAAACCCGGGCACCGCACGCGGCGATCATCGCGGGTCCCCTTGGCGTTCGGGCCGTTCCGGGGCGTCCTTGGGCACCGCCACCAGGCGGCCGTCGTGCTCCCGGCACACGGCCTCCACGAGTTCGCCGCGTCCGCCGCGGAACTCCACGGCGTCGCCCGCGCCCTTGCCCTCGCACGCCTCGAAGGCCTCGGGCGGCGGCCCGTGGGGCGGTCGACCGCCGCGAGCCCGGGCAGGGGCGGAAAGGAAGGACAGGCCGAGGCCCAGAACCAGGGTGAGAAGCAGGTGTCGTTTCATCGGTCACTCCTTGGTTGGGGGGAACCGTCTCGATGGGAACAGCATAGGGGCCCAATGCGCAGCCAAGATGGACGAAATGGGGAAACGGAACGCCCGCCGCATGGGCGAGCGGCGGGCGTTCCAGGGGCGGTGGTCCCCTCGGTCAGGCGGTGGTGTTCAACGCGCTGGACCCCTCCTTCAGGAGGGCCAGCAACCGGTCGATGGTGCCGTCACGTTGCTCCTGGTACGCCGCGGCCGCGCGCCCGGGCCCGGTGACCGGGGGGCTTCCCCCAAGGGCCTCCGGCGCGCCCGGCGGGGGCCCGAGGCCCTGGGCGGTGAGCCAGCCGGACAGTTCCGCGCCGTCCAGGCCGCCGCTTCCGTCGGTGTCGTAGCGTTCCAGCACCTGCTGGGTGTCGGCCGGGGTCCCGGTGACCTCCGACAGGGCCTGGGTCAGGGTGTCGAGTTCGGCGGACGACACCGTGCCGTCCGCATCCTGGTCCGCCGCCCGAAACACGTCCTTGTCCGGGGGCGGGGGAGGGGGCCGTCTCGCGGTCTGGGCCGCGTAGACCCCCGTGCCGCCGTTCATGCCGATGGCGCCGATCATGGGAACCTCCTTGGTTAGGGTGTCGGGATTCCACCGCCCCAACTGGCCGGGCCTTCCGGCAACGTCACGTCGGAATCGTCGCAGACCTCGTCCGAGGGATTCCCCGCCGGGGTTTCCGCCACGTCGCCGCCGCGCACCAGGCGCACGAAGTTGTAAACGCGCTCTCCCCCCTCGCCCGTGGCGCCCCCTTCCACCTTCGTGTCGAACCGAACGGCACCCGCCCCGTGGGAGTCGGCCCCGCCGGGGTCCACCGCCCGGCCGAACGCCACGTACCAGGCGTAGGAATGGGGCCCGCACGCCTGGAACCGGGCCGACGTGCTCGTCCAGAAGTAGGGATAGTCGGCCTCACCGGCCTCGTTCGTGATGGGGGTGATGTGGAAGACCGGGTCGAGGGCCGGGCCCTCCCGGTCCGGGTCGGTGGCCCCGGGGGCCCGGGTGTAGTCCACGATGCTCTGGAGTTCCTTGACGTTGGGGAGACGCCAGTCGCTATAGCCCAGGTAGACCTCGGCGTTCTTTCGCTGCACCCAGGCGAGGGCCTCCTCCCAGTCCATGCCGACGCCGCTGTCCTCCTGCGCCCACATGAGCCCGGTGGCCCAGTCGGTCACGGTGCCGTCGCCGTTGTCCACGAAGGCGTTGGCGCCGTACTCCTCACCCCGCACGCAGCGCACCCGCTTCGCCATGGGGCCGGTGACCGACCCGGGATAGGCCTTGATGTGCCCCGTGCCGAAGTTCACGCCGAACACGGCCTCGTCGCGCCCCTCCACGGTCACCCCCGCGTAGGCGTTGCTCGTCCAGTACTGCTCGTCCTTGCTGACCGTGGGGTCCGAAAGGTCGAAGACCTCGGTGTCGATGTAGGGCCAACCCTGGGAAAAGTCGCTGAGGGAGAAGAGTTCCTTGGCGCTGGGAACGCGCCAGTCGCCGTAGCCCCCCAACTCCAAGGCCTCGCAGTACGCTATGGCCTCCGCCCAGCTCAGGTGCTCTCCGGTGGGCGTCTGCTGCCACATGAGCCCCGTGACCTCGTCGGTCACCGTGCCGTCCCCGTTGTCGGTGTAGCTCATCGAGGTGCCGGTGAACTGGGCGTCCTGGCCGTAGAGGGCTGCGCCCTCGGCCGGGCAGTCGATCGGCTCCCCGTCGGTGTCGAAACAGGCGCTCTGCCCCGTGTCGACCAGCGGGTAGGTCCGCAAGGCCCCCGAGGAGATCTCCACCCCGGCCTCGGTCGGGACGGGGTCGGTCCCCGCGGGCCCGTCGGCGCACCCCACGAGCCATCCCGCCAGCACCACCGCCGCGGC
>CAZUYO010000175.1:0-6250 GCA_964624725.1 uncultured Thermodesulfobacteriota bacterium | reverse complement strand
CCGGAGATCCTCCGGCAGGTCCAAGGCCTCCACCGCCTCGGCCGTGGGGGTGCCGTAGCCGCCGAGCCAGCCGTTCAGGCGCGCCGCGGCCGTGGAGTCGGCGGCCGCGTCCTCGCCCCCGAAGTGCTCCACCAGGGCCCGCCACAGCCGCCCCCGGCTCCGCAGGACGTACTTCTGGTGGTAGGCCTCCGCCCGGTAGAACGGGCCGGCCGGCTCCAGAGCCGTGCGCACGGGCCCGCCCAGGCGCCCCTCCACCTCCCGGAGGCTCTCCCGGGCCGCCCGTTCCTGCTCGGGGGTGTGGTAGAAGAGCGCGTTTCGGTACTGGCGCGACCAGGGCCGGCTCCGGGGGTCGTGGGCGTCCCAGAAGACGGCCAGGAGGTCCCGGTAGGAAACCTTGGTCGGGTCGTACACCACCCGCACGGCCTCGCTGTGGTCGCCGATGGACCGGTAGGTGGGGGAAGGGGTGGTGCCGCCCGCGTACCCCGCCGTGACCCGAAGCACGCCTTCGATACTCCCGAACCGGGAGTCCACGCCCCAGAATCACCCCAGGGCGAAGGTGGCCGCCTCGGCCGGCACCCCGCCCGGCCCGGGGATGGCCTCCTCCGGATTTGTCGAAACCACGCGCGCCGTCTCCATGTTTCCTTCTCCCGGATCGGGGGGCTCCACCGAGGGGCAGGCCGCGCCCGCGGCCCAGGCGGCCACGGCCCCCAGGACCCACGCGGCCGCAACCCCCGCACAAAGGGTTCGGTTCATGTCTACTCCCCCTTCGGAAGCGGCGCAAACGCGAGGGCCGCCGAGTTGATGCAGTACCGAAGCCCGGTGGGCGCCGGCCCGTCCGGGAACACGTGCCCGAGGTGTCCCCCGCACCGGGCGCAGTGCACCTCCGTGCGCACCATGAAGAACTTGCGGTCCTCCTTGGTGCCCACGTTCTCCTCGGCCACGGGCCGCCAGAAACTGGGCCACCCGGTGCCCGAGTCGAATTTGTGCTCCGAGAGGAACAGGTCGGTGCCGCACCCCGCGCACCGGTACACGCCCGTTTCGTGGTGGTCCCAGTACGCGCCGGTGAACGCCCGCTCGGTGCCCTCCTGCCGGAGCACCCGGTACTGCTCGGGGGTAAGCCGCTCCCGCCAGTCGGCATCGGAGAGGCGAACCGGCTCGGCCTCCACGTACCCGCCCTTCTCCACCGAATAGATCCGCATCGTTTGGCTTCCTTTCTCCCCCGCCCATCCGGCCGCAACCGCGATCCCTACGACCACGACCGCGCCCCAGACCCTGGTCAACGCTCTTGATTGGCGCATGCCCTCGTCTCCTTTGTCGGGCCGCCGGCTTCCGGCTTACACCGGCGGCCCGACGCTACACGATCACCGTAGGCGCTCCACCTCGACCCATCCCACCGGGGCCAGAAACCGGTGGGAGGCGTCGAGGGCCGATCCGGCCAGCCCTTCCGCCGCGGTCACCACCCCGGGGTGCACCCGCACGCTCCCGCCGGCCTCGCGCTCCGGGTTGTACCCTTCCCCACCCCCGGCGGGCCCCGGTATCGTCTCCGCCGTTTCGGTGTTCGCCTCGGTGCCGGCGTCGTAGGGGATCAACTCCGCCCGGGCCACACCGCCCACCGGGAGGTTGCCCGCGGCCACCCGGGCGGCCGCGAACCCGTCGTTCGTGTTGACCAGCATCCCCGCCACGTCGACCGCCAGATCGGCGGACACCTCGACCGACCGCGTGACGGTCCACGACGCCCCCGGCGCCACGGCCGAGGCGGCCGCCGCCCGGTCCACGACGGCCGGGTTCCCCGCCGCCTCGGCGAGGAGGGCCGTCCCGTCCCCCGCCTCGGCCAGCCGCTCCAGCCCATCGGACGCCGTCTCCCCCACGGCCCACGGCTCGTACCCGGCCTGGTGAACGATCGCCACCGGCGGCGAGAGGGGCTGGCGGTTCGTGGCGTTGATTACGGTGATCCGGTACTCGGCCCGCCGCGGGCCGTCGCCGTCGTCGCCGCCGCACCCCGTGAGCCCCACCGCCCCGGACAGGGCGGCGAACACCGAAAACGTCCACAACACGGTTCGCATGGCGCCCCTCCTATCGGACCGTGATCCGCACGACGGCCACCGGGTTGAGCCACCGGTGGACCGCCGGATCCAGATCGCTCGGGCCGCCGTCGGGGTCCGTGTCGCCGAGGGTCCCCCGGTGGACGTGGACCGTGGGGTTGGCATCGGCGCCAGCGGCCCCCGTGGCCCCCTCGCCCGCGTGCCCCCCGGGTCGGCCGGGATGCCCGGCTCCCCCGGGGCCCCGCCCCCCGTGATCCGCTCGTCGTTCGCCTCGGTGCCGGCGTCGTAGAGGTTGAGGGTCAGCCGGTACTCCCCCGGCTCGGCCGGGATCGGCCACCGGTCCAACCCGACGAACCCGTCGTTCGTGGGCAGGGCCATGGCCACGATCGAAAGGAACCCGTGACCGCCCGCCCCGGTGTCGAGCCGGGCCGTGGCCGTTTCGCCGGGGCCCAGAAGCCCGCCCGCCGGGTCGGCCACGGTGTCGGCGTCCGCGCCGCCCAGGTCCGCCAGAAGGCCCGTAAGATCCCCTCCCTCGGCCATCGCCCGAAGGCTCCCGGAGGCCGGCTGCCCCACCTCGAACAGGAACTCGTCCCCCCCGTGGGCCGTCACCAGAAGGGGGGTGAAATACACGCCATGGGTCGCGTTGGTGACCTCCACGGTCACCTCCGCCGCCACGGCCCCGCCGGCGAACCAGCCCAGGATCGCCACCGCACCCACGAGTCGTCGTCGCATGCCGTCCTCCTTCGCCCCTCGGGCGTCTTGGGGAAACCCACCGTGGGGACAAAGGTAGCGGGGAAAGATCCCGTGCTCGTCCGGAAATCCTAACGATTTCGTCACGGGGTGGAATTCGGCCCCGGGGCGGGCCGGTGCGGGGGCCTCAGGCCCCGGGCGAAGGCGGCGGCTCGGGCAGGGTGAAGGAGAACTCGGCGCCCCCCTCGGGCCGGTTCCGGGCGGACACGGTGCCCCCGTGGAGGGCCGCGACCCGCCGTACGATGGCGAGCCCCAGGCCGTGGCCGTCCCCGGCTTCCGGCCGGCCCCGAAACCGCCGCTCGAACACGTGGGGCAGGTCTTCGGGGGGCACCCCGGGGCCCTCGTCGCAGACCGAGGTCTCCACCCACCCCGGGCGGACCCGGCGGAACCGCACCGTCACGCGGCCTCCGGAGGGGCTGTGGCGGGCCGCGTTGTGCAGGAGGTTCTCCACCGCCCGCTCCACGAGCCCGAGGTCGGCGCGCACGAACAGGGGCTCCTCCGGCGGTTCGACCCGCACCTCGACCCCGCGGGACCGCGCCACGCCGGCGAAGGACTGCACGGCGTCCTGCACGAGTTCCTCCAGGGGAAATGTCTCGGGGCAGGGGGCGGCGTCGGGGGCGTCGAGCCGGGCGAGGGCCATGAGTTCGTCCACCAGGCGCGCGAGCCTCCGGCCGGCCGCGAGGGCCTCGGCGAGGTGCCCGGATCCCTCCGCCCCCTCCCGGACGCCCTTTCGGGCCGCGGTTTCCAGATGGGCCAGCAGGGACGCGAGCGGGGTGCGAAGATCGTGGGAGATCCCCTCGATGAGGGCGCGCCGCTCCTCGTCGGCCCGGCGGATCCGGGCCATCTGGTCCGCGATCCGTTCGCGCATGCGGTCGAAGGCCGCCGCGAGCGCCCGCAGTTCGTCGCCGTCCTCCCTGGGATCGACCGTTTCCCCGGCCTCCCGTTGGAAGGCCTCGACGCGGCGGCGAAGATCGCGCACCGGCCGGGTCACCCAGAAGAACCCGAGGAGCCCCAGCGCGAACACCGCCACGAGGAGCCCCGCCGTGTTGAGCAAAACCAGCCGGGCCACGTAGCTTCCGCGAAACAGTTCGAGGGCCCCCCGGTAGGGCTCCCCGGCCAGGACCACGTACAGGTACCCCCGCAGCTCCCCGTCGGCCCGCACCTCCGCCGCCGAGAACAGCGCCCGTTGCCCGGGGGCCCGGGGGTTGTCGCCCCACACGGGTCCTTCCCCGGTTCCCGCGAGAAACCGCCGGACCGGCCCGAGGTCGATCGCCTCGAGCCGCACCCTGCCGGGCGGCGCCGAATAGGCCAACAGCCGGCCCCGGGGGTCGGTGAGGTACACCTCGATCGAGGGGTTGACCTGCATGAGGGTGTGGAAGATCTCCCGGAGCCGGTCCTCCCCCACGGCGCCCCCCGCGCCGATCAGGCCGTCGGACACGAACCGGCGGGCCAGGTCCCGGTGGAGCCGGTAATGGGCGTCGGTGAGATACCGCCGGGTCGCCCAGAGGGTGGTGGCCACCGAGGCGACGGCCACCAGGGCCAGGAGGCCCGCCAGCACGGCCGCCAGCCGGGCGTACAGGGTGCGGAACACCTTCACCGTGCCCCCCCGTCCTCGTCGTCCGGGAACGTGTAGCCCACGCCCCACACCGTGCGCACGTAGCGGGGCCGCCGGGGGTCGTCCTCGATCTTGGCCCGCAGCCGGTTGATGTGGGAGTTGACCGTGTGTTCGTACCCCTCGTGGCCGTACCCCCACACCGCCTCCAGGAGCTGGGCCCTCGTGAACACCCGGCCCGGATGCCGGGCCAGGTGGAGGAGCAGGTCGAACTCCGTGGCCGTGAGGGCCACCGAGCGCCCCTCCACCCAGACCCGGCGCCGGGCCGGGTCGATCCGCAGCCCGCGGCGCTCCACGGGCGCCTCCTCGGCCGGGTCGGCCGACACGGCCCGCTCGGCCCGGCGCAGGAGGGCCCGGACCCGGGCCACGAGTTCCCGCACCCCGAAGGGCTTCGTCAGATAGTCGTCGGCGCCGAGTTCCAGCCCCAGCACCCGGTCGGGCTCCGACCCCCGGGCCGTGAGCACCAGCACCGGCACGGCGTTTCCCCGCTCCCGCAGATCGCGGCACAGATCGAGCCCGTCGCCGTCGGGCAGGGAGAGGTCGAGCACGATCAGGTCCACCCGCCCGGCCCGCAGCCGGGCCCGGGCCTCGGCCAGCGTGCCGGCCCGCTCCGCCTCGAACCCGAAGTCCCGCAGGTTCTCCGCCACCACCCCGGCGATGCCGGGGTCGTCCTCCACCACCAGGATCCGCCTTGCCACCTCGTCGATCCCTCCTTCGGCCGGGTTCGCCCCGGCGCACGGCTTGCCCCGGGGCCGGGTCCTGGCATCCTACCGGAACGATCCCGTTTCGCCAGGAGAAGACGCCATGCAATCCACCGCCGTCCGGTTCCCCGGCCCCGGCGGGGCCGAACTCGCGGGCCGGCTCGACCGGCCCGAGCACGGCCCGCCCCGGGCCACGGCCCTGTTCGCCCACTGTTTCACCTGCGGCAAGGACCTCAAGGGGCCCGTGCACCTGGCGCGGGCCCTGACCGAACGGGGCATCGCCGTGCTGCGCTTCGACTTCGCGGGTCTCGGGGAGAGCGCCGGGGCGTTCGCCCGGACGACCCTGGCCGGGAACCTGGCCGACCTCCGGGCCGCGGCCCGGTTCCTGGAGGCCCGGGAGGGGGGGCCCCACCTGCTCGTGGGCCACTCCCTGGGAGGCACGGCGGCGCTCCTGGTGGCGGGGGACCTCCCGGCGGTGCGCGCCGTGGTGACCCTCGGGGCCCCGGCCGACCCGCTCCACGCCACGAAGCACCTGGTGCCCACCGAGGGCCCGGCGTTCCGGATCGAGGGCCGCCCCTACACCCTGGACCCGGGGTTCGTGGAGGACCTGCGCCGCCACGACGTGGCCTCGGCCGTCCGGGCCCTCGGCCGGGCGCTCCTCGTGCTCCACAGCCCCCTCGACCGGGTGGTGGGCCTGGAGCACGCGGCGCGCCTCTACCAGGCCGCCCGGCATCCCAAGAGCTTCGTGAGCCTGGACACGGCCGACCACCTGCTTTCCGCGCCGGCCGACGCCCGGTACGCCGCCGGGGTCATCGCGGCCTGGGCCGAGCGCTACCTGCCCGAGGCGGCCGGGCCCGGCCCGGAGCCCGCGGCGGTCACGGTGCGCACCGCGGCCGGGGGGTTTCGCACGGAGATCGCCGCCGGCGCCCACGCCTTGGTGGCCGACGAGCCCCGCTCCGTCGGGGGCACCGAGGAGGGGCCGTCGCCCTACGACCTCCTCCTGGCCGCCCTCGGGGCCTGCACCACCATGACCGTGCAGATGTACGCCCGGCGCAAGGGCTGGCCGCTGGCCGACGCGGTGGCCCGGCTGCGCCACGAGCGGATCCACGCCAGGGACTGCGAGGGGTGCGGGGACGGGGGCGGGG
>CAZUYO010000174.1:0-6251 GCA_964624725.1 uncultured Thermodesulfobacteriota bacterium | reverse complement strand
TGTAGGAGCCACGCCCGGCGCTCCAGCAGGCCCCATGCCCCCGACCGTGTCTATTCAGCCGCCGGAGTACTATTGTGTTGGCGAGCAGGCCGCGTCCCGTGGCCCACAGTAGCTACCAAGAGGAGTTGGGTATGGCGAAAGGACTGGGAAATCTGATGCGCCAGGCGCAGGAGATGCAGCGGCGCATGGCGAAGATCCAGGAAGAGTTGGCGGAGAAAACGGTCGAGGCCGCGGCCGGGGGCGGCATGGTCCGCTGCGTGGTGAACGGGAAGCAGGAGATCCTGTCTCTCACCATCGATCCCGAGGTGGTGAACCCCGACGACGTGGAGATGCTTCAGGACCTCGTGGTGGCCGCGGTGAGCGAGGCGATCAAGAAGTCCCAGGAGATGGTGGCCGAGGAGATGGGAAAGGTGGCCGGCGGCCTGGGGCTCAATCTGCCCGGACTCTTCTAGGGGACTCCCATGGCGAGGCGCGGGTTGGTCATCGTGCACACGGGGCCCGGCAAGGGGAAAACCACGGCGGCCTTGGGCCTGGCGCTCCGGGCCGTGGGGCAGGGGCTTCGGGTGGCCATGGTCCAGTTCATCAAGGGCAGTTGGAAGTACGGGGAACTCAAGGCCCCCGAGTTTCTTCCGGGGTTCGAGATCACGCCGATGGGCCGGGGCTTCGTGAACCTCGGGTCCGAGGAGCCCGATCCCCAGGATGTGGCCCTGGCCCGGGAGACCCTGGCGGCCGCCCGGGAAAAGCTCCTATCGGGCCGGTACGACATGGTGATCCTTGACGAGATCAACTACGCCGTGGACTATGGTCTCGTGCCCGTGGAGGACGTGCTCCGGCTGATCCGGGAGAAGCCGCAGGGGGTTCACCTCGTGCTCACCGGGCGGAACGCGCGGCCGGAGGTGATCGAGGCCGCGGACCTCGTCACCGAGATGCGGGAGATCAAGCACCCCTTCCGCGAGGGGGTGAAGGCCCAGAAGGGGATCGAGTTTTAACCGTGGCACACGAAGAAAGGAGTGGGATGCGATGCCGATCAGCGAACGCAGGCGCGAGATCAAACGACGCCGGCACCGCCGGATGAAGCGGCTCAAGGCCCGGATCAGGGAGCTCAAGGCCCAGGCGGCGAAGACCAAAAAGAAGAAGTAGGCCCAACCACGCGGGCGTTCCCCACCGGGGAGCGCCCGCGTTCGGTTTGTGGCCTTCCCCGTGGGTGCGTGCCGGGCCGGGCGGACGGAAAGGTCGCCGCTTCCGGCGGCGGGTCGGGGCTCCGGCGGCCCGCCGGGCCCCGGGGCAGGGGCGGCCGGAGACCGGTGACGGGTGACCGAAGAACGGTGACGGGTGACGGGTGACGGGTGACAGAGGACCGGAGACCGAGTGGGACCCATGGCGTATCCCGCGTTGACGCCCCAGGCGGTGGAACTCCTGGAACTTCGCTACCTGCGCCGGGCGCCCGACGGGCGCCTGGCCGAGGATCCCGAGGGGTTCTTCCGGCGGGTCGCCCGGGCCATCGCCCGGGCCGAGCGGCGGTGGGGGGGGGACCCGGCGCCCTGGGCGGAACGGTTCCACGACCTTCTGCGCTCGCTCCGGTTCCTGCCCAACTCCCCAACCCTCATGAACGCCGGTACCCGGCTGGGGCAGCTGGCGGCCTGTTTCGTTCTGCCGCTCGAGGACTCCATCGCTTCGATCTACGCTTCCCTCGGGCACATGGCCCGGATCCACAAGAGCGGGGGTGGAACGGGGTTTTCGTTCTCCCGGATCCGGCCGGCGGGCGACCGGGTGGGCTCCACCGGCGGGGTGGCGTCGGGCCCGCTCTCGTTTCTGGAACTCTTCGACACCTCGACCCGGGTCATCCGGCAGGGGGGGCGCCGGCGGGGCGCCAACATGGCGGTGCTCCACGCGAGCCATCCCGATATCCTCGCGTTTTGCCGGGCCAAGGTGGGCGGCGGGTTCGAGAACTTCAACCTGAGCGTGGGGGCGACCGACGCCTTCCTGGCCGCGGTCGATGCCGGGGGCGACTGGCCGTTGGTGAACCCCCGCGACGGGGCCGTGTGGCGCAGGGTGCCCGCGCGGGAGGTGTTCGAGGCCATGGTCGAGGGGGCCTGGAGGGTGGGGGACCCCGGCGCCGTGTTCCTCGACGCCGTGAACCGCGCGAACCCCGTGCCCGCCCTGGGGCCGATGGAGGCCACGAACCCCTGTGGGGAGCAGCCGCTCCTGCCCTACGAGTCGTGCACGTTGGGGTCGTTGAACCTCATGGCCTTCGTGAGGGGGAACGGGCTCGACTGGGAGGCCCTGACCGGGGCCGCCCGGCTGGCCGTGCGGTTCCTGGACAACTGCGTGGAGCTCTCCCGGCCGCCGGTGGCCGCGATCCGCCGGGCCCAGCTACGAACCCGGAAGATCGGGCTCGGCGTCATGGGATTCGCGGACCTTCTGGTTCGGCTGGGAATCCCGTACGCCTCGGAGGGGGCCCGGAACCTCGGCCGGGAGATCATGGCCGCGGTCGAGCGGGCCGGGGTCGAGGCTTCGGCCCAGCTCGGCCGGGAGAGGGGGAGTTTCGAGGCGTTCCCGGGAAGCCGGTGGGAGCGAGAGGGGTTCGCGGCCCTGCGAAACGCCACGGTGACCACCGTGGCGCCCACGGGCTCGATCTCGATCCTGGCCGGGGTGTCGGGGTCGATCGAGCCCCTGTTCAGCCTGGCCTACGCCCGGCGGATCGAGGGCCGGGCCGTGGACTTCGGGGTCCACCCGGCCCTGGAACCGGCCCTGCGGGCCCGGGGGATCGAGCCGGGGCCGGTGCTCGCCCGGGTGCGGGAGGAGGGGTCGCTGGCAACGGTGGCGGGGATCCCCCGGGACCTCAAGGCCCTGTTCGCCACCGCGCTCGACATCCCACCCGAGGACCACCTGCGCATCCAGGCCGCCTTCCAGGCCCACACCCACAACGCCGTGTCGAAGACGATCAACCTGCCCCCCGGGGCGGGCCCCGAGGTGGTGGCCCGGGTGTTCCGTGAGGCCCACGCCCTGGGGCTCAAGGGCGTGACCCTGTACCGCCATGGGTCGAAGCCCGAGCAACCGCTCCTTCTGGGAGATCGGTGTAACCGCTGCGAGGGGGGCGGCTAGGCGGCTGGGCGGCTGGGCGGCTGGGCGGCCGGAAAGCCAAGAAGCCCGTGGGAGGAGTTCCTGGCGACCGGGGATGTCGTACCGTTGCCGCCGGGGTCCGGGCCGCCCGCTATCCGCTTCGCCGGAGGGAAACCGGCCGCCAGCGCCCCAAGGCCCGTGTTCCGGAGGCTCGGATGTCCCAACGGGGCTCCCCTCCCCAAACCGAAGCCCCCCCGCGTCAGGCGGCCGCTTCCTTCTCCCGGGCCCGGGCCTTCGCGTTTTCGACCCACTCGGCGAAAAACGCCAGGAACACCCCGAAGAAGACCGACACCGTGAGCCCCAGGGCCCCGATCAAGGCCTTTTTGGGCTTTACTTCCTCATCCGACACGGCCGGGGGGTCGATCGCCTCGTAGGCGAAGTGTTCCACGTTCTGGGCCATCATGGCCTTCTCCACCTGCTCGGACAAAAGGGCTTGGAGTTTCGCCACGATGACCGGGTCGGTGGCCTTCTGGAGCTGCTGCTCGGCGAACCGGCGGTTCGCCTCGATCTTTTTGAGTTCGTCCTCCTGGACCACGAGGGCGAGTTCCTCGAGGAAATCCGTGAGGAGCGTCTTGGCCAGTTCGGGGTCCTTCCACTCGAAGCTGACCCGGAGGACCCCCGCCTTGGTGTCGTTCTTGACCCGGTAGACGTCCTCCAGGAGCTCCTCGGCGTCCCAGACGTTGGGAACGTCCTCGGGGTCGTCCACGAGCCATTTCTTGGCCTGGGGGTCCCAGAGGTCGTCGAAGAGCACGGGCAGGAGGTCGTGCTTTTTCACGACCCGCTCGATCAGGCGATGGCTTTTGAGGAGCGCTTCCAACCGGTTCGCGTCGGCCCCGCCGAGGGAGATGCCGAGGCTCCCGGCGATCTCCGCCCCGAACCCCCCGAAGGCCGCCAGGGCCGAGGACACCCCGCTCTGGGCCTTCTCCTGGGGCGGCGCGATCACGGCCTGGGCCCGGTACATCGGGGTGGCCCAGAGGGCGTAGGCCACGGCCAGCCCCGTGCCCAGCACGGCGACGAGCGCGATCCGTCGCCACCGTCGCCGCAGCACGGCCAAGAGGTCCAGGAGATCGATCTCGTCCTCCTCGGGGGGCATCCAGTAGGGAAGATACCCCGGGGGTACGGGAACGCCG
Source organism: uncultured Thermodesulfobacteriota bacterium (assembly GCA_964624725.1). Classification (GTDB taxonomy): domain Bacteria; phylum Desulfobacterota; class Deferrisomatia; order Deferrisomatales; family Deferrisomataceae; genus Deferrisoma. Next base: position 1,998 of record CAZUYO010000174.1, on the reverse strand, counting down.
CCGGCCGGCGGCTCGGGTCGGGTCGGCTCGGTCATGTTCGTCATCCTAGAACAGGGCCACGGCCACCCCGGCCGTCACCGCGATCTGGTAGAGGATCTGGGTCATGTCCTTGAGTTCCTTCATGAAGCTCACCCGTACGACCTTTTCCGGCACGAGCACGGTGTCGCCGGGGTAGAGCTCGAGCCCCTCGATGTCGCGGCTCCACCAGCTGCCGCCGGCGAGGCTGCGGGAGCTCACCACCGTGCCGTCGGCCCGCACCACGTAGATCTCCTCCTCCTCGGCGTCCGGGGTGGGGCCCCCGGTCTTCTCCAGGTAGTGCTCCACCGTGCGGTTGGCCGGCTCCCAAAGGAGGCTCGTGGGGTTGTAGACGGCGCCGACCACGTTGACGGTCTGGGGCCGTTTGGGGATCGTCAGCGTGTCCCCGTCCTCCAGGGCGATGTCCCATTCGGACCCCTCCAGTTCCTCCAGCGGCAGGAGCCGCACCACCACCCGGCCCGTGGCCCGGGCCGCCTCGAGTTTCTTGAGAAGCTGCTCCTGGGCCGCCAGGTACTGCTTTTGGGCGGCCACGTCCTCGGGGGTGAGCGCGGCCTGCACCTCGGCCGACGAGGCCCGGAGGATCGCCTGCTGGAGCCGGTCCCGGAGCTCGTCGAGCCGGCGTTGCTGCTGCGCTCTCGCGCTTTCCCGGGTGAACACGGCCCCGCGCAGGTAGGCTTCGGTCGTGTACCCCCCGGCCCGGCGCAGCACGCTCGAGAGGTGCTCGCCCTTCGAGATGTAGTAGGTGCCCGGGAACCGGACCTCGCCCGCGACCTCGACCTTCCAGGTCTCGCGCCACTCCGGGATGCGCTTCACGAACACCTTGTCGTAGGGGTGCAGCAGCAGGTTGTGTTCGGGGTCGCCGGCCATGGCCCGCTCCAGGGAAAACCGGATCGTGCGGGTCACGGCCTCGTCCGAACCCTCGGGCACCTCCGTGCGCACAATCTCGGCCTCGTCCGGGTAGGCCTCGTCCTTGAGGCCGCCGGCGGCCAGGATGAGGTCTCGCACCCGCAGGTTTTCGGCGTAGGGGTACTCCCCGGGCCGGGTCACCATGCCCCCCACCACCACCGGCCGAAGCGGTTGGAAGTCGTAGGCGGAATGGATCACCACGTGGTCCAGGTCCTGGAGTTCCAGGTTGTGGGCCGGATCGCCCTGGAGCGCCCGGCCCAGGTCGAAGGTGCGGGCCGTGATCTCCTTGGTGGCGGGATCGGTTCGATAGAGGTGGGCCACGGGCAGGTACGCGCTTTTCGTGAGCCCCCCGGCCTTGAACACGAGATCCCGGACGGTCATGCCCCGGGTGAGGGGTACCGGGACCGACCCCTGGGCCGGGCTCGCCGCGGCCCGGTCCAGCCGTTCCCGGAACCGCTCCCACGCGCTTTTGCCCTTCAGGTTCTCGGGATCCTGGGCGCTTTGCACCTCCCCCTCGACGAAGACCACGGGTTCGGGCCCCAGGTCCCACACCGCGTGGACCACGAGCTCGTCCTCGTCCTGAAGTTCCAGGTTGTGGGCCGGGTCGCCGGCGAGGGCGGCTCCCAGATCCACGTACAGGGTCTGGCGTTCCCGCCCCGGGAGGTACCGGAGGAGCTCGGCCCGCGAGAGCAGCGCGTCGGGGGCGAGCCCGCCGGCCAGCCGGACCAGGTCCGCGACACGGGCCCCCGGCTCGATCCGGTACCGGCCGGGCTTTCGGACCTGCCCCGAGGCCGTGGCCCGGCGGGGGGGCCGGAACGCGTCCTGGCTGAACAGGAACACCTCGTCGCCGGGCCGCAGCAGGGGGTCGTCTTCGGTTCCCGCCGCCTCCAGGGCCCGGCCCGGCCGGAACGTGACCACCTCCTTCACGCGATCCGGCCCGGTGTCCCGGAGGATCACGCCGTAGCCCAGATCCACCCGGGGTTTGAGCCGGTCGGCGGAACCGAGAAGCCCGGAGACCCGGAGGCCCTCTTTCCAGGCGTAGGTGCCGGGTCGATA
>CAZUYO010000173.1:0-6314 GCA_964624725.1 uncultured Thermodesulfobacteriota bacterium | reverse complement strand
CGCAGCCCCCCGCCCGTGCGGCGGAAGGCGAACCCCGTGCCGGTGCGGGGGGCGTCGAGGATCCGGGCCAGGGTGGCCTTGACGGTGGCCTCGTCGTCGTCGAAATCCCCGTGGTGCCGGGCCCGGGAGGCCCCGGCCGAGCCCACGGGCTCGGCGTTGGGGGCCAGCACCCAGTTCCCGCCCCTCGTGAGCACCTGGCCGAGCTCGGGGTCGTCCTCCACGAACCTCTCCATGCCGAGGATCGGCCACCCGTCCCGCACCAGCGGGATCCGGGGTTTCTCCTCGAAGGCGTTCGACACCAGGTACAGGAGCGATTTGTGGTAGATGTGGGCGCAGTGGTCGTCCTGCTCGGCCTCGTCCGTCAGGGTGAACAGGGCGAACCGCCCCACGGCCCCGTCCCGGAGCGCCGGGAGGTAGAGGGCCTTGAACAGGTCCACCGTGCAGGCCGGCGCCCACAGGGTGCAGGACGCGATCCGGAGGCCGAGCCCCGTGCGGCCGGCCAGGGGCCCCGAGGCGATGGTGCCCCGGGCCGTGAGCCATCGGACCAGGGGCCCCAGGAAGATGCTGCCGGCGCTGTGGCCCACGAGGTGGAGTTCCACCGTAGGGTCCGCGTCGGCGAGTTCGGCCAGGAGTTCCCCCACCCGGCGGGCCGCGCCGTCCCGGCGGGTCGTGGCGCGTAGGGCGTTCTCCTTCATCTCGTCCCACAGGGCCTTGCCCCCCAGGGCCCGGGCCAGGGGCTCGAGGCCGTCGTCCAGCCGGTCGAGCAGGAAGTCCTTGGCCTCGTCCCAAACCCCCTCGGGGCGGCGCCGGCCCAGGGCGTCGTCGAGGATGTTTCGGATCGTGGTCCAGGCGTCGGTCTTCCACACGAAGGCCAGGGGGTACACCCGGGCCCCCAGGAGGGCCGCCCGGTACTCGGCCACCCGCTGGATCGCGGCCTTCTCCGACACGAGGCCCCCGTGGGCGTAGAGGAGGATCCGTTTCCGGTCCCAGCCGGCCGTGAGTTGGGGAATCTCGGTCCGCACGATCTCGGCCGCCTCGGCCGGGGTGGTGCCGAAGGTGCCCCCCTCCCGGAACCGGCCGTCGTTGCCCACGCTCACGATGTGGGGCCGCAGGTCGGCGTAGGCGTACCCGCCGGCCAGGTTCCCCTGGGCCGAGATCCCGGCGGCCACGGCCTCCCGGGCCAGGGCCACCGGGGCCCCGAGCCGGGCCACCCACACGTCCATGGCGTTCTCGAACCAGTCGTCGTAGGTGACAAGCGCCAGGCCCCCCTGGCCCCACCCCGCTCCCCAGGAGTTCTGGATCCAGAACCCCCGCTCGTCGTACCCCACGATCGCGAAGGCGTGGCCCCCGACCCGGTCGGGTCGCCAGGGGATCACCCCGTCGTCCCCGGGCTCGTACCAGCCCGTGTGGACCCGGGCCGTGGCGTAGAGGATGCCCACCTCGGCCAGCGCCGCGTGGAGCGCGGCGATGTCGTGGTGGTTCACCCGGTAGTAGGCCCCGAGGGGCCGCCGGCCGGCGTCCCGGGCGAGCGCGTCGGTGATGTGGGGCCGGGTGCGGCGCCGGGGCCAGAGCCGGTGGGCGCACACCCCGTGTTTGTGCCAGCCTTTCACGGCGCCCCGGGCGCTCGAGCCCTCGTAGTCCTCCCCGGGCCACTCGTCGTAGCGGCGCGCGAGGTCGTAGAGCATCCAGGGGCTCACCCGCGTTCGGTCGGGCTCGACGCTGCGGGTGCGCAGCAGGTAGTGCACCACGGTGGCGAGCCCGAACCCGGTGCAGGCCCCGTCGGGCCCCTGGTCGAGCACCGGCACCTTGGCCCGTCGGTACCGCTCCACGGGGAGCCGCGGGGGGACCTCCACCAGGGTGGGCTCGAAGAGCCGGTCGCGGAAGTCGGCGGTGTCGGGCCGGGCGTCGAATCGGTAGGTTTCGAAGGGGACGGGGGCCATCAGGGAACCTCCTTGGGGACGGTGGAAGGGGACGCCTCGGGGTGGGGCCGGCGCATCTGTCCGAACAGGTACCCCACGATCGCCCCGAGGATGCCCATGGCGGCCGTGAGCTGCTGCTCGGCGTCGGCCAGCACCACGATGAACACGGTCGCAAACACCACGAGCACGAGCCCCGCCCCGTTCAGGATGAGGGCGGTGGAGTGGGGGGCCCGCCACAGGAGCACCCCGAGCACCGCGGCCAACGTGGCCACCAGGGTGACGCTGAGCAGGATGCACTCGGTCACCCGGTTGGCCTCCTGCTTCATGCGGTACTCGTGGAGCAGGGTGAGGTAGAGCTGGTAGTCGGTGCTCGCGGTGTGGGTGTCGGACGGGGGGATCCCCGCGAGGTCCGTGGTTTCCACGAGGCGCATCATCGCGTCCACCCGACTGAGCGCGGGGGCGTCACCGGCCGCCCTCGCCGCCCCAATGGCCAGGAGCCCCGTGAGCACGACGAGCCCAAACAGGCGGCGGCCGCTCACGGCTGTTCCTCCAGGATCCGCAAGAACCGGTAGTACCGGTAGGCCGCCGTGTCGTCCCCCCGCTCCTTCGCCCGCTTCAGCCGATCTTCGAGCCGTTTCTTCAGGTCTTGGCGCTCCTCGGGGGTGAGGCGGGCCGCCTCCTCCCGGAACCGTTGGAACGGGTCGGGTTGGGGCCGCGGGACCATCTGCTGGGTCTGGGGAGGGGGCGCGAACGGGCGGAGTTCCCCCGCCGCGGCCGGGGCGGCGGTGTAGAGCGCGACCCCGATGGAAACCACGAGACGAACGGCCCACCTCATGGCCTTCCCTTCCGGGCCGCGTGAATGGGGCCCACGTTTTCGGCGACCACCGGCACGCCGTCGAGTGCCTCCGGAAGGGGGGGTGCCACCGCCCCGGGGGGGCCGTCGGTGCCGACCCGGATGCAGGCCCCCCCCTCCGGGCCGAGCCCCACCCAGACCCCGACCACACCGGGCCGGGAGAGGAGGTCCTCCTGGTGCCGGGCGAGCACGTCCTGGGCCCTGTCCACGGTGGTCATCGCGTTGTGCCTCCGAGGGATCTCGGAACCCTGCCAGAGCCGGGGCCGAAGTCAACCCGCTTCGTGGGGGCGCGGGAGGGTTCCGGGTTTCCTTCCCGTTCGTGCCGACCGGGGCCCGCCGCGTGGCCGCGCGGTGTGCCGAAGACGGGGGGCCGCTCTCGCGGCGCCCCGCCCACCCCGGGTGGGGCGGGCGGGGCGCATCTTCCGGGTTACGAGAAGTCAAACCGCACGTAGGGCACGAACACGGCGTCCGGGTGCCGGAAGCTCACCCGGGAGGTGGACCCGCCTCCGGAGGTGTAGGCGTACACCCGAAGCTGCACCTCCGCCAGGACCCACCGCTCGGCCCCCACGGGTAGGGACGCGCTGTAGATCGCCCCGGAACGGTCGATCCGGCCCGAGCGGTTGATGTTTCCGCCCCCCAGGGCGAACACGTCGCTCCTCACCGACGGGGACCAGTAGTTCTGGTAGAGCCGCACCGACACGTCCACGTCCAGCTTGGCCGACTTCGAGTCGTACCAGTGGTCGTTGGCGTAGATCGTGTACCAGCCGCGGGTCGTGTAGGGCACCCAGGCGCGCACGTGCCCGTTTCGCCGGGGCCACAGGGCGAAGAAGAGCTTGACGTAGGTGTTGACGTAGTTGTCGTCGGTGATGCCCCAGCCGTCGCCCCGGGCGTACGCGTAGGCGTACATCTTCCGGGCCGCGAGGCTGAACCCGCCGCTTCCCTGGGTGAGGCCGCCCTCGTTGTGCCGGTACCAGGCCCACCAGCCGTGGTAGGGGTTGAAGTCGTAGTAGTTCCCCGGGCCCGAGCCCACCACGGTCTCGGCCTCCACGAGCGACGAGGCGACCGCGATCTCCCGCATCAGGGGCGATTCGTCGGGTTCCCCCGAGGGGCTCAGCCGTTCCTCGGCCTCCGCGCACAGGGCGTCCACCGACGCCACCTCGGTGCGGGCCTGGGCCTCCAGGTCGGCGGCCTTGAGCTTCAGCGCCGAGAGCACGTCGAGGACCTGGGCTTCCTTCTCTTTTCGGGCCGCCTTGGTGGCGAGGACGGCGGCCTCCTCTTCGGCGGTTTCCTGGTCGGGCCCCAGGCGCGCCTCGGCCTCGAGCCATTCCGCACTCGGCAGTTCGTGGTGGCAGCAGGACATGGGTGTTCCTCCTTATGACCGGGTTCAGGCGACCACGAGTTCGACGCCCAGGGCGATGAGAACGTTGTGGATCGTGTTGTGGATGGTGATCCGGCTCGAGCCGGCGAACAGGAGCCCCACGGCCCTCCGGCCGGCCCGCTCGAGGAGCAGGGAGCCGGAGTCACCCCCCTGGCTCATGTTGCTGGTGATGATCTGGTTGCGGAAGTAGGCGGTGCCGCTCGCGCCGTACCCCACGGCCACGGTGGCGTCGATGCCGGTGACCCGGCCCGCGGTGGTGCCCGTGGTGCGGCCGGTTTTCACCACGGCCTGCCCCAGGGTCGCCTCGGCGGTTCCCGCCGGAAGCCCCAGCCCGTGGATCGGCCCGATCACGGCCCGCAGGTCCACCGGCAGGGCGAGGGCCGCGTCCACCAGGTTGTACCGATCGGGGGAGCCGAACCGGATGGGGACGAACCGGGCCAGGCGGGCCACGAGGTCCCGGGGGTACGCCCCGCCGTCGTACCGGCCCGGCTGGAGCACCGGGTCGCCGGGGCTGGCCCCGTTGGAGTTCGCCAGCACGTGGTTGTTGCTCAGGATGTACGTCCGGCAGGGCGGGCACCGGTCCCGGACGAGACACCCGAAGGTGCCGGCCGTGATCCGGTAGTGGCCCAGGCTGAACCCCGGGCGGCAGGGCCGGAGGCGGGCCGTGTTGGCCAGGGCTTCGAGCCGCCCGGTCTCCACCACGTCGGTTTTGGTGCCCTCGCACTCCTGGGGCACCACGGCGTTGCGGGGAAGGTCCTTCTTCAGGAGCTTCTTCTCCACGTAGACCACCAGGGCCAGGTCCTTGGTGGCCTTTCCCTTCACCTCCTTGAACCCGATCCCGACCCCCACCACGTTGGGGAGCCCGAGGAGTTCGGGTTCCCGCGCCTCCTTGGCGAGCTGCGCCTCCTGAACGGCCTGTGGGTCCACCCCTTCGCCTGCCATGACCACCTCCTCGGGCCTCGCCCGGTTCGGGAACTCCCCCGTGGGAGGGCAGCCAAGCCGGGCGGGGTCACGGCGGGGTCACGGGACGGTCACGGCGGGCTCACCGGGGCGGGAACGAACCGAACGGTTCGCGAAAACAGCCGATCGGGTAGGGGGGCGGGGGATCAGCGCCGGGAAAGGAGGCGTTCCAGCCGGTCGATGCAGCGCTCCAGACGTTCCACGGCGTCCTCGAGGCGCCCGTCCTCCCGCTCCCTGGGGCCGGGCGGAGGGGGGCTGCTCCGGGCGTCGGCCGCGAGACGGCGAGTCTCCTCTTCGGGTTCGGCCCCGAGTTCGCTGCGCAGCGCCTCCCGGCACCGTTCGAACTGCCGCAGGGCGAGGGTCCGATGGCCGGCTTCGAGGTGGATCCGCATGACGTGGCGGTGCACGTCCTCCCGCAGGGGGTCTTCGTCGAGGAGACGGAGGGCCGCCTCGAGGGCCCGCTCGTACATCCCGTAGTAGGCGTGGAACCGGGCGAGGGTTTCGAGGACCTGGTGGTACCGCCGCCGCGCGTTCTCCCGGGGGAGGTCGATCCAGGGGGCGTCCCAGCCGGCGAGGAGGTCCCCGCGGTAGAGCCGGGTGCCCCGCTCGGCCCGGGCGGCGTCGTCGAAGGAAAGGGCGTGGAACGGTTCCCGGACGGAGGCGTCGGTGAGGTCGAGGAACTCGGCCAGGTCGAGCCGGTGGGCCCCGAGGTCGATGCCGACCTCACCCCCGCGGTGGACGATGCATTCCCCCCCGTCGTCCCCGAGGGCGGTCCGGAGGCGCCAGAGGGCCGTGCTGAGGCATCGGCGGGCCTGGGCGTCGGGAAGGCCGGACCACAGCGTGCCGGCCGCCACGCCCCAGGGCACCGACCGGCCCGCGCACAGGAGGTACGCGAGCACGGTGGCGGCGCTGGCCGGGAGCCGCACCGGTTTGCCCCCGCCGCGCGGCTCCACCCGAAACTCCCCCAGCACCAGGAACCGAAACGCCTCCACACGGGCCTCCCGGGAAGGGACGATCGGGGTCGGCGGCCCGATGCGGGCCGAAGGCCCAGACACTAGCCGGTCCTCCCCGCACGTCAAACGGGCGGGGGCAAGAACAAAAGGCCCCGGAACCGCAGAGGGCTCCGGGGCCCGGGTGACGGCCGCCGCACTTAACGGGCCAGGACCTGCAGGAAACAGCCTCCGCCCCCTCCACCCCCTCCCCC
>CAZUYO010000172.1:0-6318 GCA_964624725.1 uncultured Thermodesulfobacteriota bacterium | reverse complement strand
TCACCCGCCCCGTTTCAGGAACACCCCCTCCGGGTCCACGACCCGGCGGAGGATCTCGAGCTCCTCGGCCGTGGGCGGCGGGGTTTCCACGGCCTCGGAGACGTCGAGGGGGAACCCGGTCTCGGCCTGGACCCGCTCGGGCGTGACCCCCGGGTGGGCCGAGGCCAGGTAGGGCTCCTTCGTGTCGGGCCGGAACCGGAGGATCCCCAGGGTGGTCACCACGGCCGCGGGGCCGCCCCGGCCGATGCCGGCCCGGGCCCGGGCGTCGCCGCCCTCGAGCCACCCCGGGCTCGTCCGGTAGTCCACCCGCTCCGGGAACCGGCGGCGCTCGTGGCGGGCGATGATCACGGTGCGCCGGGCCAGCGCGGCCACGTCGGCCGCCCCCCCGCTCCCCGAGAACCGCACCGCGGGCCGGCGGTAGTCGCCCAGGGCGGTCGAGTTGATGTTCCCGTACCGGTCCACCTGGGCCCCGCCCAGAAACCCCACGTCGATCCGGCCCCCCTGCAGAAGGTAGGTGAAGGCCTCCATGAGCCCGGCCGCCATGGCGGCACCGGTGAGGGTGCGCGAGTCGCCCACGCTCATGGGCAGGTGAAGCATGCGGGGGTCGACGCTTCCCGCCTCGAACACGAGCACGCAGCCCGGGGCGTGGGTGCGCTGGGCCAGCATGGCCGCGAGCATGGGGAGCCCGGTGCCGGCGAACACCACCTCCCCGTCCCGGATCTCCCGGGCCGCGGCCACGGTCATGAGCTCGAACGTGGTGTAGGCGGCGCTCACGGCGTCCTCTTGAGTTCGGGGTTGTAGCCGAGCCCCGACCGGGCCCGGAGCCGCCCGAGGTGCTCGGCCCCGCCCACGGCCTCCAGGTAGGCCGCGTGGTCGGCCGGGCCGAACACGAACCGGTCCAGGTACGCCCGGAACGTCTCGTCGGACCGGGCCGCCTCGGCGTAGAGGTGGAGGTGCTGGGGGTCGTAGTCGTAGTAGTTGTGCACGCTGTGGGGATGGGCCCCGAAGGGCACCTGGACCACGGCGTCCACGGCGAACGGGGGGATCCGGTTCCGCTCGGGCTCCCGCCGCAGATCCTCGTCGTCCACGAGCTCCTCGCAGGTCACGATCACCCGGTCGGCGGCCAGGGCCTGCTGGACGTCCAGGAACTCCTGGCCCTCGATCCGCACCAGCCCCTGGGGGCTCGCCTTCTGCACGTGCAGCAGGCACAGGTCGGTCCGGACGGCCGGCACCAGCACCACCGGCTCCCCCGTGAAGGGGCAGGGGATCACGGCGGCCTTCCGGGGGGCGGCCCGGGGGTCGGTCCGGCGCACCCCGGGGTCGAGCCCCTCCCGGGCCAGGAGGTCGGTTCCGAGCATCGAGCGCACGGGAAAGAACGGCAGCCCCATGGCCCCGGCCGAGAACCGGGCCATCATGGCGGCGTTGGAGTAGTCCTCGAACTCGATCCGGCCCGCCTCGACGAACCGCCGCCAGTTGGGGGCGATGGGGGCGAACACCCCGTCGGCCAGGTAGGCCGCCTCGACCCGGCGCACGCACCCGGCCCCGATCAGGAGGTCCACGTCGCTTCCGGCCGAGTGGCAGTAGACCACGAGGTCTCGCACCCCCCGCCGGATCATCGCCCGCAGGAGCGCCGTGGGGTGGCGCTGGCTCGTGAACCCCCCGATGGAGATCGTGGCGCCCGAGGGCACCAGGGCCGCGGCCTCCTCCAGCGGCACCACCTTGTCGCGGGCCCGGGTCATTCCGAGGGCTCCCCGTCGTCCTCGGCGCCGGTCCAGTCCTCCTCCCACCCGTCGTCCAGAAGGCCCTGGCGCTCCATGAACGCCAGGTTCGCCTCCAGCACCCGGGCGATCACGTCGCGCTCGATCCCGCGGTTCCGCTGGATGAACGAGATGGCGACGTCCATGTCGTACTCGTCGGGGTTTCGGTCGAGGAGGTCCTCGTTCTCCTGGCGCAGCTCCTCCCACTCCCGCCGGGTGGCCTCGTCGGCGGTCTCGCCGTTCAGGAGCCCGAGGCACCCGAGGTAGTCGAGCTCCCCCTCCAGGACCGCCGCGATCACCTTGAGGTCGAGCCCGGTGCGCACGGCGATGTCCTCGAGGGCCGCGAAGGGGTCGTACCGGGCCACCGTGTCGTCCATGGGCGTCACTCCCGCTCCTCCCGTAACAGGGCGGCGTACACCCGCCGCCAGCGCTTCTCCGCCTGCCCGGCCGCGCCCTGGGCCGTGAACAGCACCACCGTCCGCCCGCCCCGCCGGACCACCCAGGGGTCGGCGTTGAGCTCGGTGCCGGTGGGAAGCACCCGGGGCTCTCCCGGGCCGTCCAGGGCCACCCGGGCCAGGGGGTTCAGCCGGTCGGGGTCGTCCAGGACCACCACGAACCCCCGGCCGTCCGGGGTCCACCGGGGGCCGCCCCGGGTCTCGGGGAGCACCCCCCGGCAGACGAGCCGGGGCTCCCCGCCCTGCGCGGGCACGGCGTAGAGGTCGGCCGGGCCGGCCGCGTCCCGGCGCGACAGGAACGCGACCCACCGCCCGTCGGGGGACACGCTGGGCGCAAGACACGCCCCGGCCCAGCCGGGGGTGAGGTCGCGCAGGTGTTCCCGCACCCGAAGCCGCCGCGCCCCCTCGCCCGTCGCGGCGAGCTCGCCCAGCCGGTCGAGCACGGCCACGTGATCCGAGGTGCCCAGGTGGGCCACGAAGGCCAGCCGGTCGCCCCCGGGGAACCAGGCCGGGTAGAGCTCGGAACCGGCCGCCTCGAAGGTGAGCCGCACCAGCCCGGCCGGCTCGCCCCGGAACCGGTAGAGGTAGAGGTCCCCCTGGCCCGTGCGGCCCGAGGTGAACGCCACCGCCGTGCCGTCGGGCGAAAACGCCGGGTTGGCGTCGTTTTCCGGGTGGTCCGTTAGGAACGCCCGGCGCCCCGGCTCCCGGAGGAACAGGTCCAGGTTGACGACCGAGGCGCCGCGGTTCGCGGCCTTGCGGGTGGCCGCCACCACGAGCCGGGGCCGGCCCCGCTTGGGGGGGCCGAAGCTCGGTCCCTCGCTCAGGGGCCGCTCGGGCTTCAGGGCGAAGGGGTCGACGCCGCCGGCCGGCACCACGGCCTGGGGGGGGGCGAGCCCCTCGGGCAGGGGCCCCTCGCCCTGGAACGGGGCGAGGTACACCTCCAGGGTGTCCCCCTCGGCCCCCAGGAACTCGAAGGCCAGGCTCGTGCCCTCCCGGTCGGTCGCAAGGGCCGCCGGCTGACCCCGGCCCTCGAGGGAGCCCAGGGAGAGGGACACCACCCGCTCCACCCCGGGCTCCGCACGGGCGACCCCGAGCCACACCGCGAGGCACAGGCATCCGACAACCCACCGCTTCACCGTTGCTCCTCCTTGCCCGGCCGGGGATACGCCTCGTAGGAGAGGTCGAGCCGCAGGATCGGGGTGCGCTGGCCCTGGGTCCCCACCGCGTACACGGTCACCGGGTACCGGGTGCCGAGAAGCGCCGTCTGCAGCCCGTCGAGCTCGGCGTAGGGCCGTTTGACCAGGATCTCCTTCTCGCCCACCACCACGGCGTAGAGCCGGGCCCCCTGGCAGGGGTCCCAGGCCAGGGCGAGATCCGGCAGGGGCATGCCCATCCGCCGGCGCTTGTCGAACGTCTGGTCGGGCTCTTCCCCCGTGGCCTGGATCCATTCGGGATCCAGGATCCAGTCCTCCCCCACCACCGGGATCACGAAATGCCGAAACTCCGAGGCGGCCACCGGGTCGGCCACCTCGTACAGGAACTCCCGGGCGAAGGCATCGGTCACCTCGCCCACAAACTCGCCCAGGGTGCCCGAACCCCGCTGGCGGTAGATCCGGTAGCGTTCCGCCACCGCCTCGCGGGGCACGGTTTCCCAGTACACCACCACCGCCCCCCGGTCCACCGACTCGGCCACCTGGGCCACCCGCCGCACCCGGGGCGGCAGCTCCACCTCGGCCCGGGCCACGGCCGCGGGCCGTTCCGCCCCCTCGACCCAGGCCTCCACCCGGTAGCTCAGGACCCGCGCCGTGCCCCCGGGCACGAACGGGCCGTCCACGGCCTGTCCTTCCCGCAGGGGGTCGGGGGGCCGGCGCTCCAGGATCGCCACGTCTCCCTCGGCGTCCTCCCGCACCACCCGGACCCGGTCCACGGCCCCCTCGCCCAGGGCCCAGGCGATCCCCACCCGCAGATCGGCCTGGAGCGCGGCCTCGGCCGCCGCCCGGTCCACCGGCGGCAGGGTGGTGGCCGCCACGCGGCCCACCGCCGCCAGGGTTCCGTCGGCCGTGCGGGTCTCCAGCCGGTACGCCACCTCCACCCCCACCGGCAGGCCCTCGTCGCGGCAGGAGGTCGCCTCCCCCTCGCACACGACCACCGGATCGCCCGGCCGCTCCCGGACCAGGCGGTAGCGCATCCCCCCGAGGCCCGGCCAGGCGAGGGATACCGCCCGGGCCCCGGCGGCGATCTCCCACCGGTCCGCGGGGGGATGGCGGGGCACGAGCCGGAGCGTCACCTCGTCCCCCGCCCAGACCTCGAGCTCCACGGTGCCCTTGGGGCTCTCCAGCGGCGCCGAGGGGTCGAAGGTGACCCGGAACCGGCCCTCGGGCACGAGGAGCACGGTCCCGGCCGGGCCCGCCGCGATGCCCCGGCCCAGGAGCTCCCCCAGCCGTTCCAGGGTCTTTCGGCCCGCCACATCGAGGGCCGCCGGGTCCTCGGCCTCGATCCGGAACTCCACCCGGTTCACCGGCACGGCGCTCACCACCCGGACCCGCCCGAGCCCCGCCCCCCCGAGCAGGTGGTCCCGGAGGGCCGCGGCGTCTTGCCCGAGCTTCCCCAGCGCCTCCAGCCGGTCGAGGGCCCACAGGCTCTCCGTGGCCCGGCCGGTCTGGGCGTAGGCCCGCGCCGCCGCCAGGAGCCACCGGGGATCGGCCCAGGCCCGCTGGGGGTCCTCGGCCTCGGCCTCCCGGAGGCTCCGCACCGCGTCGGAGCCGTAGGTGGCCCCCCGGCTCAGGTAGAACTCCGCCCGTTCCAGCCCGCTTTCGTACCCCGCCCAGGCCGGGCCGCCCAGGCCCACCAGGAGGGCCCAAACGATCCACCGCCCGATCCGGAGTCGCGCCCGTCCACCCGCCTTCACCGTCTCGTTCCTCCGCCCCATCGCGGTCCCCGATCGCCCGCGTGCGGTGCTCCGGCCGGGCCGGGGCACGCCGGCATCCCCCCGGCGGGGGCGGTTCCTATCACACCCGCCCGCGCCGACACAAACCCCGCGGGGAGGACGGCCGCGCCCCTCAACCGCCCGGCCCCGCGAGGTGACAGGCCACCCGGTGGCCCGGCCCCACGGCCGAAAGGGCGGGGAGCCCGCTGGCGCAGCCGAGGGCGGCGTCGGCGCGGGGGCACCGGCCGTGAAAGGGGCAGCCGGCCTCGGCCGGCTCCCGGAACGGCCGGGGCGGCCGGATCAGGGCCCCCGCCACCCCGAAGGCGCTTTCCAGGAGCTCCTGCGAGTACGGGTGAAGGGCCCGCCCCCCGAAAAACCCCTCGGCCGGCGCGTCCTCCACCAGCCGCCCCCGGAACAGGACGAGAACCCGGGAAACCAGGGTCCGCACGACCCGCAGGTCGTGGGTGACGAGGAGCACCGTGAGGCGCCGCCGCTCGTGCACCCGCCGCAGGAGCTCCACCAGCTCCACCTGGATCGGGGGATCGAGCCCGGCCACCGGCTCGTCGGCCACCACGAACCCCGGCCGGGTGGCGAGCGCCCGGGCGAAGGCCACCCGCCGGCGCTCGCCCCCCGAGAGCTCCGGCGGATAGGCGCCGAGCCGCTCGGCCGGCAGCCGCACGGTCTCGGCGAGCCGTTCCACCTCGCCGGCCACCTCGTCCCGCGGCACGTCCCGGTGGATCCGCACGGCCTCCTCCAGGAGGAACCGCACCCGAAACGCCGGGTTCAGGGTGGCGTAGGGGTTCTGGAACACCATCTGGGCCGACCGGGCGAAGGCCCGGCGCTCCCGCCCCCGGAGCCGGGTCGGGTCGTGGTCGCCCACCCGGATCCGGCCGGCATCGGGCCGCACGAGCCCCAGCAGGCACCGGCCCAGGGTGGTCTTGCCGGAACCCGACTCCCCCACCAGCGCCGCGAACTCCCCCGGCTGGAGCGCGAAGGAGACCTCCCGCAGGGCCTCGACCCGGCGGGGACGTCCCCACCCCCCGCCCAGGGGGAAGGATTTGGAAAGCCCTTCCGCCACCACCGGGATCCCGCTCATCCCCCCACCTCCCAGCACGCGAGTCGGTGGCCGCGTTCCAGCGCGGCCGGGGGCGGGGGCTCGGCCGCACACCGGGTCTGCTCC
>CAZUYO010000171.1:0-6322 GCA_964624725.1 uncultured Thermodesulfobacteriota bacterium | reverse complement strand
TCGAAGGGCCCGAGGCCGTCGGCGCCGAAGGTGAAGGAGAGGATCCGGGTGGTGCCGGTGTGCCGACCGCTCGCGTAGTTCTCCTCGTGGAACGGCACGAGCACCCCGTCGACCTTGCGAAAGTCGGCGTACTCCGTGGCGAAGGGGGCGGCGTGCCCGGGAGCCCGGAGCACCCCCTCCACCCGGTCGACCCGGCGGGTCGCCGCGTTCACCCAGAACACCAGGTCGAGCTCCATCGACCAGGGAAGGCCCACGAGGCGGTACGTTTGACCGTTTCGGGTGCGGCTGCCACGGTCCTCCAGGAGCTTGCGGTGGTGGGTGAACACCCATGGGATGGCCGAACGGAGGAGTTGATAGCGCATGGCTAGGAGGGGGAGTCCCACCACCCGCTGGAGCCGGCCCGCATCCCCCCTCCAGCCCCGGGCACCGTTGAGAACGCGCACCTCGGTGGACCCCGGATAGGCGATCTCGACCCGGAGCTTGTCGGGTGCCCGAAACTCCCGGACCATCCGGCCGACCTTCCCCCGAAGTCGGGCCGTGATCTCCGCCTCGGCCCGAAACGCCTCCAGCCGGGCGGCCGCCCGGGGGCCGCCGTAGGCCGCGACCACCGAATCCAGAAGGGCCGGGAGGTTCCCGGCCCAGGCTGGAACCGCGAGGAATCCGGACAAAACCAGGGCGAACGCAAACCGGATCACGGCAGATCTCCCAGTCCCAGCACCCGGGCGAGGTTGTCCCCCAGGACGGCGTCGCGCTCGTCGCCGGTGAGGCCGGCCGCGTCCATGTCCTTCAGGTACCGGGGAAGCCCGAGGAGCGGATAGTCGCTCCCGAACAGGAGCCGGTCGGCCCCGGCGATGTTCAGAAGTTTGCGGTACACGTCGGGCTTGTAGAGGAATGGCCCGGCCGCGGTGTCGTACCACACGTTGGCCAGGGTCTCGTCGGTCTCCCGCCGTAAAAGGTGGTAGACGAAAAGCCCGCCGCCCCAATGGGCCAGGATCCAGCGGGTGCGCGGGTGGGCCCGCACCAGCGCGTAGATGTCCTCCAGGCCCATGGGGGCTTTGCCCGGATACGCGTGACCCACGGCCTCGTTGGTGTGGAGGAGCACCGGGACCCCGGCCTCGGCCGCCAGTTCGGCCAGGGGCGCCAGGGCGTCGCGCACATCGGGGCCGAGTCCGGCGCCGTAGGTGGCGATCTCCCCCAGGCCCCGGGCCCCGGCGGCCAGGCACCGCTCGGCCTCGCGCAGGGCGGCCCGGCCCCGCAAGGGGTTTACGCAGGCGAAGGGCACGATCCGGGCCGGGAACCGGGCCGCGGCGTCGAGCACGTAGTCGTCGCACAGCCGGGTTTTCCCGTCGTCGTTCCAGGGGAACCCGAACGCCACGGCGGCCTGGATGCCGTTCTCGTCGAGGTAGGCCACCAGCTCGGTCGCCCCCACGAGCCGGGCTTTGGGGTCTTCGTAGAGGAGCCGGAAGTCGGGCTCCCCTCCGAAGAACGCCTCCCGGTCGGCCCGGAGTTCCGGGGGCGCGATGTGGGTGTGGGCGTCGAGGATCATCCCGTTTTTCCTGAAGAACGTGCGTCTTTCGCCGCGATCATACCGGCCGCTCCGGCCGGTGTCCACAGCCGCCGGGCGGCCAGGGCGAGGACGGCGGTGGAGGCCACCCGCCCCACGTCCAGGGCGGCCGCCCCGGCCGTGACCCCGATCCAGTCGAAGCCGGCGATGCCCACGGCCAAGCCGACCGCGATGGCCCCCACCTCGGCTGCGGTGGAGGTGGTGACGGGCCCGGTGCGGCCGGAGTTCACGAACAGGGCCCGGAGGAACGACAGGGCCACGGTCAGGGCCGGCACCGGCACGAGAAGGGCGGCCGGCACCAGGGCTAGTCGCACGAGGTCGGGCCGAAGGCCCGACACGTCGGCGAACCACACCCGGGAGAGCGGGCTCAGGACGACCACGGCCAGCCCGGCCGAGGTGGCGAGCCCGAGCCCCAGGGCGAAGCGTCTGAGGGCCCGGTAACCCTCCCGGTTCTCCCCGAGGAGCGCGATCCCCACCTCCTGGTACGACAAGCCCAGGCAGCTGAATAGGAACACCAGCGAGCGCACCACCGGAAAGACGGCGAGGCTCCCCACGGGTTCCCGGGCCCGGGCCAGGAAGAACGTCACCGTGGGATGCACGGCCAGGGTGAGAAGGGTGCTCAGGGCCAGCGGCAGGTAGAACCGGGCGATGTCCCGGTACCCGGGGGCCGGGGCGGCTTCGGGGATTCCTCGCAGCTCGGCAAGGGCCTTGCCCGCCATGAGCCGCACCGCCAGGGCTTCGGCCGTGACCCCGGCCGAGAGGGCCGCTGCCCCCACGAGGGCCCCGGCCAGGCCCGACGGGGCCAGTACCAGGGCGGTGGCCCCCATGCCGGCAAGCCGCACGGCCGTGCCCACCCCCACCCGTCGGGTGCGGCCGACCCGGATGAGCACTCCCTGGAGAAACCGGCGGTACCCGATGACCCCGGGCCAGGGCAGCAGGAGCACGAGGGCGGGGTGGGCGAGCCGGGCCACCGGCGCCGGGAGCCCGAAGAGACCGTCGGCCAGGACCCGGAACACCGGGGGGAGCACGGCGACGGCCAGGGCGGCCGTGACCAGGGCGGAGAGCCCGTAGCTGAACCGCCGGAGCCGCTCGGTGGACCGGGCGTCCCGGGCCAGGGCCGTCACGGCCGCCATCAGCATGATCACCGGCGCCTCGAACACCAGGGCCAGCGAAAACGCCACCCCGAAGGCGGCCAGGTTTTCCTTGGGCGCGGGGAGCCTGGCCACCACCGCGGCCAGGAACGGCCCCTCCACGCTCATCATGATCCAGGTGGCGGCGAGCGGGGCCCAGAAGGCCGCGATGCGGCGGGCGGTGAGCTGGGACGAATCGGGCGTCATGGTCTCCTCGGAAGGGGAGGGGGAGGCTACCAACCGGGCCCGGTGGGCGGCAAGGGGGCCGGTGGGTCGCAGGGTTTCGAAAAAGGGTGTGGCGCGTCGAACCCCCTGCTGTAGAATGCCGGGACCGGTCCATAGGTTCGGGCCGACGCCGAGAGCGGCGGTCCGGGATGCTCGGTCGGGAAAGGAGGCTGCCATGGCACGGCTCGGAAGGGGCGTCTGGGGGGTAGGACTCGCGGGGCTACTCCTTGCGGGGTGCGGGGTGTCGAAGCAGATCGTGGCCGAGAAGGACGCGGCCCTGGCCGCCTGCCAGAAGGGGCTTGAGGCGTGCCAGGCCCAGCGGGATGCGGCGCGCGCGGAGGCCGACCGGCTCAAGGCCGACCTCTCGGGGGCCCGCGCCGCGGCCGACAAGGCGCAAGGGGATCTCGGGGCCTGCCGGAAAGACGCGGCCGGCCTCAAGGCCGAGCTCGACCGGTGCCGGGCCGACGCCGAGGCGGCAAAGCGCCGGGCCGAGGAACTGGAGCGCAGGGAGGCCGAACTGCGGGAGAAGCTCAAGGCCGAGATCGAGGCCAAGAACGTGGAGATCGAGCGGCTCAAGGGCCGGCTCGAGGTCCGGGTGCTGGACGGCATCCTCTTTCCCTCGGGGAGCGCCGACATCCTGCCCGAAGGGAAGGCCGTGCTCGACCGGATCGCCGAGGTGCTCAAAAACGACCGGGGGCTCGTGCGGGTGGAGGGCCACACCGACAACGTGCCCATCGGCCCCAACCTCAAGGACAAGTACTTCTCCAACTGGGAACTCTCGGCCGCACGGGCCGCGAGCGTGGTGCGCTACTTCCAGTATGCCCACGGCATCGACCCCAAGCGCCTCGAGGTGGTGGGCCTGAGCGCCTTCCATCCCGTGGACACCAACGAAACCCCCGAGGGCCGGCAGCGAAACCGCCGGGTCCAGATCGTGCTGACCGCCCGGTAACGCTTTGCCGGGGGGCGGCGCCGCCGCCCCCCGGGACTCCCTCCCATGCCGAATTTGCCATCCGACAGGCCCCGGATCGAGCCGGGCGGGCCCCGGCCGGCCCTGGGCACGTTCCTCGGGGTGTACCTGCCGACGGTGCTCACGATCCTGGGGGTGATCCTTTACCTCCGGCTCGGGTGGGTTGTGGGTCACGCAGGGCTCTGGGCCTCGCTCGCGATCGTGGTGCTCGCGAACGGCATCACGCTCCTCACCTCCTGGTCGCTTGCGGCCATCGCCACGAACGGCAAGGTCGGGATCGGCGGGGCCTACTTCATCATCTCCCGGAGCCTGGGGCTCGAGGTGGGGGGCGCCATCGGGCTGCCGCTCTTCCTCTCCCAGGCCCTGAGCGTCACCCTGTACGCCTACGGTCTGGCGGAATCCCTGACCTTCGTGTGGCCCGGGATCCCGGTGCCGGCGGCGGCGTTCGCCATCGTCGCGGCGGTGGCCGTGCTGGCGCTCGGGGGCGCCGCGGCGGCCCTGCGGGCCCAACTTCCCATCCTCGGGCTGATCGGGCTTTCCCTTGCGGCCCTCCTGATCGGCGCCGCGGCCGAACCCCGGGGCAGCCTGGGCCTGGGCCCCTCGGGCGAGGTGCCGTTCTGGACGGCCTTTGCCGTGTTCTTCCCGGCCGTCACCGGCATCATGGCCGGGCTCGGGCTGTCCGGGGACCTCCAGGACCCCCGGCGGGCGATCCCCCGGGGCACCCTGGCCGCGTGGGCCACGGGGTTCGCCGTGTACCTGGCCACGCCGTTTCTCCTGGCCTGGGCCGTACCCGCCGGGGACCTCCGGTCCGATCCCCTCGTCTGGACCCGGGTGGCCGTGCTGGGCGCCTGGCTCGTCTTTCCGGGGCTCTGGGGCGCCATCTTCTCCTCGGCCGTGGGGTCGGTGCTCGGCGCGCCCCGCACGCTCCAGGCCATGGCCCTGGACGGCCTGGCGCCCCGGTGGCTGGCCCGGCGGAGCCGGCGCATCGGGGAACCCGTGGCCGGGCTCGCGGTCACGGCGGGGTTGGCCCTGGGGGCGACCTTCCTCGGGGAGCTCAATCTGGTGGCCGAGGTCGTGTCCATGTTCTTCCTCACGGTCTACGGCACCGTGAACCTGGTGGCCGCCCTGGAGGGGCTTTCGGGCGATCCCTCGTGGCGGCCCCAGGTGCGGGTGCCCTGGGCCCTGAGCCTCGCCGGGGCGCTCGGGTGCCTCGGGGTCATGGTGCTGATCAACCCGGTGGCGAGCGCGGTGGCCGTGGTGGCCGAGGCGGGGCTGTGGCTCACCTACCGCCGCCGGGAGCACCGGGCCGCCTGGGGCGACGTGCGCCGGGGGCTCCTGGAGGCCGCAGTGCGCTGGTGCCTGGTGCGGCTTTCCGGGCTCCCCCAGACTCCCCGGAGCTGGCGGCCCCACATCCTGCTCTTTGTGGAGCGGGTGGAGGAGCGGCTCGATCTCGTGCGGTTCGCCACCTGGTTCACCCAGGAGCGGGGCCTCGTGACCGTGTGCGAGATGTGGGAGGAGGCCGACGAGCTGCCCGGCGATCCCCTGGAGCGGCGGGCCGAGATCGACCGCGTGCTCCGGGCCGAGGGCCTCGTGGCCTTCGGCGAGGTGGACGTAGTGCCCTCGGTGGAGCAGGGGCTTTTCGGCGTGGCCCAGGCCAACGGCATGGCCGGCATCGCGAGCAACACCCTGATGCTCGGCTGGCCCCAGGCCCCCGAACGGCTCGCCGCCTGGCTCCGGGTGGCCACAAGGCTCGAGCCCATGCACAAATCGCTCATCCTGGGGCGGGCCGAGCCGCCGTGCCCCCGGCGGTCCCAGCCGGAGGTCCACGTGTGGTGGGGCGGGCTCGAGCGAAACGGCGACCTCATGCTCCTGTTGGCCTACCTCCTCACCCGGAACCCCGAGTGGCGCCGCTCCACGATCCGGGTGCTGAGCATCGCCTCCAACGAGATGATGCGGGAGGCCACTGAGCGGAACCTCCGGCTTCTCATGCCGGAAATCCGGATCGAGGCCGAGGTGGAGGTGGAAGTCCGGCCGGCCGGGACCACGGTGGCCGAGTTCATCGCCGCGCGAAGCGCCCAGGCCGACGCCGTGTTCCTCGGGCTCGCGCTCCCGAAGCCCGGCGACGAGGCGGCCTACGCCGAGCGCCTCACGACGCTTGCGGCAGGGCTTCGCACCTTCTTCTTCGTCCGAAACGGGAGCGTGTTCGTGGGGGACCTCGTGCTCCCCGAGCCGGCCACGCCGGAGGAGGCCCACCCGGCCGAGGAATCCGGGGACGAGGTCTGAGCGGCGAAGACCCTGCCCCCGGTACAAAGCCCGGGAAACGTATGCCCAAACGAGAGGCCTTCGCCCAACGGGTGCGGGCAGGGGCCGTTGTGGGGGAGACTGCCATGCGTTTCCCGGTGGGCCGCGAGAGGGCCTGAGCGGGGACCGCAGACC